>NZ_CANBCQ010000031.1 GCF_947367125.1 uncultured Lactobacillus sp. | reverse complement strand
GAAAAAGAACGATGAAATCCAGATGGAAATCATCGTTCTTTTTTATGGTCCAGGAGTTAGTTTTTTCCCAGACACTTATTTTGATAATTATCTAATTCTGTCTTCTGGGTCAAACAAATACTTGTTCCACTTATTATCTGCGTCAACTGTTGGGTGGAATAATAAGAAGGCTAAAAGCAAATCTCCCACGTAAGGAACAATGCCTAACCACCACCAGCCACCGTTAAAGCCTGCATCGTGCAAGCGGCGAACAGTGTGTCCTAATTGAGCTAAAAATGACCAAATAAGGATAACCAGTAAAAGTACTAAAAAGCATAAAAAGAAAATACCGATTGCTTGCGGCATTTGATGCCAGCCAGGAATAATCGTGAAAAAAGCAGAAAAAGCATAGATGAAAAGAGTGCCGATTCCTAAAGTAGCTTGATTAATTGCTGTTCCTACCCAGAATGATGTTCTAGTTGATCTAGCATTCCACTTGAAGCAATCAAAGAAGTGTTCTTTTAGAATTTGACCAATAGTTGGCACAGGAACTGTTTCTTTATGGTCGGCAGGGTAGTCTTGATTACTAAAGAAATATTTGCCCCACTTAACTTGGCGTTGAACAGATGGCTGCAATTCAAGATAAAATAAAAACATTGCGCCATAACCAGTGAAGGCAGCCCAGTACCAATAGCCGCTGTAGCCAACATCGTGCAAACGTCGGATCGTTTGTCCTAATGCAGCTAAAAATAGCCACAGATAAACAGCAGCCGCAACAATACCATCGACTATTCTAATGCCGGGGTTGATGTTTTGGTTAAAAGCATAGAAGCCAAAAATGATGCATAAGATGCCGATAACAAGGTTAATCAAAGTGCTCCACCAGAAAGATTTACGCGTAGTTCTTGCTTTCCAGTTGAAGGGATGCAAATAAGTTTCGTTCAAAATTTGCGCAAAATTTTCTGCAGGCGGTAGTGGCAGACTTTCGTCATAAGGCTTGATAAAATAATATACTCTATCATTCATTTTACTTCCTCCAAAAATTAATTTGTTATAAATTATACGCTAAAAAAGCCGTGAAGCAATTAAACTTCGCGGCTTTTGTAATATTAGAATTCATTATTTCTAAAGTTGCTCAAGAACTTTTGCGTCTTTTCATTCTTAGGATGGTCAAATAATTCTTCAGGTGCACCTTGTTCCGTGATCACGCCATCACTGATGAACAATACGCGATCAGAAATACTCTTCGCAAAGCCCATTTCGTGAGTAACGATAACCATCGTTAAACCGGTCGTAGCGAGCTTTTGCATAACTTCTAGTACTTCACCAACCATTTCTGGGTCAAGGGCACTAGTGGGTTCGTCAAAGAGCAATACTTCTGGATCCATGGAAATTGCTCGGGCAATAGCTACACGCTGCTGCTGACCACCAGATAATTGTTGTGGCTTAGCCTTAATGAAAGGATCCATGCCAACCTTTTCTAGGTTTTTCATGGCAATCTTGCGTGCTTCGTCTTTTGAACGCTTCAAGACTAATTCTTGACCGACCATACAGTTTTCTAAGACGTTTTTGTTTTCAAATAAGTCAAATTGCTGGAAAACCATACCGACCTTTGATCTAAAGGTGTTACGGTTGTAGCCGGGATGCAAGATATTTTCACCGTGAAAATCGATTTCGCCGCCAGTTGGTTCTTCAAGCAGGTTGATACAACGCAAGGTAGTTGATTTACCACCACCAGAAGGACCAATGATCGTTACGATTTCGCCTTTATTGATGTCAAAGGAAATATCCTTTAATACTTGGTGATTTCCATAAGACTTTTGCATATGCTTTAAGCTTAAAATTACTTCATTTGATTCAGTCATTAATTATTTGCCTCCGTATCTTTTGGAGTACCAACTTGGACTTGGTTAGCCATCAAGTTGTAGTTCTTATTACCTTCAAGTCTCTTTTCGATAAAGTTGAAGATTCTAGTAATAGTAAAGGTTAAGATCAAGTAAATTGCAGAAATCATTAAGTAAGTTGGGAAGAACTTGAATGATTGACTAGCAATAGTTGTACCAACAAAGAACAATTCTGAAACTGAGATAATACTCAATACTGAAGTATCCTTAATGTTAACGATAAATTCGTTAGTAATTGATGGTAAACAGTTTTTAATTGCTTGAGGCAAGATGATATGCCACATTCTTTGGTTATGAGTCATACCTAAAGCGCTAGCTGCTTCAAATTGACCTTCTGGAGTAGAAATAATACCACCACGGATAACTTCAGCTAAGTAAGCACCAGTGTTGATTGATACAATAATCAAGGCTGCAACAGTTCTGTTTAAATTTAAGTGCCAAAATTGAGCAATACCGTAATAAATTACGGCTGCCTGAACCATCATTGGTGTACCACGGAATACTTCTACATAAACAGATAGTAACCACTTAATTACGTTTAAAGTCCAACGCTTACCACGAGTAGTTGGGGTAGGAATAGTACGAACAATACCTACAAGTAAGCCGATAAAGAAACCAACAATTGTACCAACTAAAGCTAAGAGCAAAGTCATGCCGATACCTGACATAATCATGCCACCATATTGCTTCCAAGTAGTAACGAGCCAATTTTCTTTCTTGGTTTCGTTACCAGCTTTTGGTTGCTCTCTTATAGCTTGTGACATCAATTGGTCACGCTTCTTGTTAGAAATGGTTCTTAAAGTAGCGTTAACTTCGTTTAAAAGCTTAGTGTTGCCCTTTTTAACCCCGATACTAGTTACAGAATCATCATGGTCAACTTTAAAGCCGGCCATTTTGTTTAAGTTAACGGCAATGATGTTAGGGTTAACGTTGTGGTAACTTTCAAATTCAATGTCTTCAGCGACATAGCCGTCAATCGTGCCAGAAGATAAACTTTGACGCATGGCTGAGAAGTCACGCATAGCTGGTTCACGCTTAGCACCCTTTAATTGCTTGATTAAATCATAGTGCAAAGTTCCTTGTTGTGCAGTTAACTTAGCACCCTTGAAATCAGTCAATTTCTTAGCGTTAGAATACTTGCTTGCCTTGTTAGTAATTACGACAAAAGTACTTTTACGGTAAGGTTCTGAGAAGTTGATTGCCTTGCGTCTTTCAGCAGTAGGAGACATACCAGCAATAATCAAGTCGATTTTGCCTGATGTCAAAGCTGGCAATAGACCATCCCATTGGGTTTTTTCGACGATTACTTTTTTGTGCAGTCGTTTACCGATGATCTTGGCAATTTGGACATCATAACCATTAGCATAGGAGTTAGAACCATCGATTGGTACAGCTCCATTAGCCTTAGTTGGTTGAGTCCAGTTGTATGGGGGATAGTTTGCCTCCATTCCAATTTTTAATGTGTCAGAATCTTTCTTAGCAGCTTGAGTCTGACTGCTGCTAAGAGAAAAACCGATAAATAAACTAAGTAGAATTGACATTAACAGTGCCATCCATCTAGATCTTGACTTCAATTGTAAAACCTCCAAAAATAGTTTTAACATAAAGCCAACACAATAAAGAGTAAACAAAAACCTCGCTCTTCCAAAGAATTGCGAGGGTCATAATCATCAGTATTTAAACCAAATCTTATAGCGCTCCCTGGGGACTAACCAGGACAGTCTATAGAATATTCTTCTATAGCCCAACAGATCAATGCGCGAACATTAAATCCATTTCGGCGGCAATCCTAAGTTAACTTTCAGCGTCTTCGCGGACTCCGGATCAACTTGTGAGTGTCGCAACCTCTATTGCATTGGAAAATTATTTAACTAATGAAAAAGAATAAAAGAAAAATTAAAATTTGTCAAGCCCAGCCATTTGTAATCCGATAATTTTTCTTTTTCATATCAGAAACATATGGATTACCAGCGACATAAAAGCGTAATTTTTTCTCAGCCCAAGTAGGATCAGACTGATTAATTCCTACCCGTGGTGCGGCAATTATTTCTTGGGCAATATGTTTGTGTTGAGTATTCAGATCGATGGCAAAAGGAGAGTTAGATAAAAAGTGTAGATTCCAATTTTTATCATGAATGCCAAAAGCTTGCATCATTTTAGCGGGTCCATTAGTCAAAAGAACGCCGTCTTTGCCGTGGCGGTTTTTAATCATAGTATTAATACCTAAAGTTGGCTCAATTGCTCGGATTAATACTCCTTGTGGTTCATCTTGGCCTCTAGTAGCTATATCAAAGAAAAAATATTGGCGTTGCGCATAGATGTAAATGGTACCGCCTTTGCCATATAGACCTTCGTTAGCGGGACTGCGACGACCGCCGTAGGAATGAGCTGCGCGATCTTTTTTGCCCATATAGGCTTCTGCTTCGACAATGTAGCCGCCTAATTTTTCTTGACCATTATCAAAGGTGAGCATTCGCCCAATAAGGTCTTTTGCAATATAATCAGTGGTGTTAGTAGAAAAATAAGTTGAATAGTCCATTTTTGACCTTTCTAGAAAAGAGATAAGAATGACAGAAATAAAATTAGTTCGAATTTACGAGCATGAACAGCCAACTGGCTATCGGATTTTGGTTGATCGCTTATGGCCGCGCGGAATGAGCAAGGCGAAAGCAAATTTAGCAGAATGGGATAAGCAGATTGGACCTAGCAAAGAACTGCGTCAATGGTTTAATCATGAAGACGAAAAGTTCCCTGAATTTAAGCAAAAGTATATTGAAGAACTAGATCATAATGATTATACAGCGGATTTTTGCCATGACGTAAAAGAACACCTAGCTAAAGAAGACGTTCTTTTCTTGTTTGGCGCTAAAAATAAAAAGCACAACCAAGCAGTTGTACTTAAAGAATATGTATTAAACAAATTGCAGCATTAAATGTGCTTATGACCATGATATTTTATTCTCCAAAAATGGAAAATAATAGTTAAGATTAAGATCGTAAAAACAATGATTGCAAAAACGGTATTTGGTAATTCGAAGCGTAATGGTGGCAGAGCTAAAAATAATTTTAAGGCAATGATGCCAATCAGTAAGTAAGCCATCGGTTGCAGTTCGGGGATGATGTCCATTAATTTAATAATGATTTCGGCTACACCTCTCATGCAAAGAATACCGATCATCCCGCCGATTAAAACCACGACTGAATTATCTGATACTGCTAAAGCGGCTAAAACTGAATCAATTGAGAAGACAATATCCATTGATTCAATTGAGATAACCGTGCGCCAGAAAAGAGACAGAACATGTCTCTTTTTCTTTTTGCCTTTATGATGGGCAGCTTCACGTTCTTCTTTTTCATGTTCATGCTCAGCAGCTTGTTTAGGGTGACGTTGGTCATAGAAAAACCTAAAAGCCAGGTAGAAAAGGTAAATACTACCGGCTAATTTAATTTCCCAGAAATTGATCAAATAAGTTCCGATCCCAATAACAATAAACCGGAATAAATAAGCGCCCCACAAACCATAAACTAAGGACTTGCGTTGCTCTGTTTTGTCAGGCAAGACCTGCGTTTGAGCAGCTAAAACTACGGCATTGTCAACTGATAATAAGCATTCCATCAAAATTAAAGTTAGAATGATCATCCAGTCTTTGCCACTGGTTAGAACGTGGAGCCAATTGCCGCCATCAAAAAAGGGGGCATATAGTTTAAGAATTGACATGCAAGTGCTTCTTTTCTAATTCAATTAATCTTATTTTTTCTTTTTGCCCTAAACGATAAGTCCCAATTTTATTATCAGATAAAATAACTCTTTGATCAGGAATAAAGATTAAAACAGGGTTTAAGGCTACGGCATGTGCAACTGAGCGAGAAGAAGTAGCGTCAGCTAGGGAATTGGCGACATCACCATAAGTTAGGGTTACTCCGTATGGAATATTTTGAACAACAGTTAATACTTTTCGCTGAAATTCGGTACCAAATTCAGAAATATCTATGGGAACATCAAATTTTTTTCTGATACCTGCAAAATATTCTTTTAATTGTTTAATATAAGGGGCCATCTTTTTAGGATCTCGGACCAACATACGGTGAGGATAGAAACTAAAAATAGGTGAAACACTTTCGTCTCCTTTAAGACCTACATAAGTTAAACCGGCTTCTGAAGCTGTTAAGAAATAGGTCCATGGCTCAATTGTAACGTAATCATAGTAAAAAAAATCTGTCATGTTTAACACCTTTATTTTGAGAATAATAGTCTAAGAATAACAAACTGTAAAAGTTAATTCAAACTTTTGAATACTGTAAGTGCATCCCCGATAATTTGTTTAACACCAGGAGTAGGAATTGCTGTTTTATTAATAGAGTAGATCCTAGCATTCTCTTGGCGATAAGCTAAAAGTTGCGCAAAAGGATAAACTACAAAACTTGTGCCACAGATAATAACTAAGTCTGATTTTTGCATAGCTTGGATAGATTTAGTTAATGTTTCAGGATTAATTGCTTCACCATATAAGACAATTCCTGGCCGAATGATGCCATTACAGCCTTGATGAAGATAGCTTTTGGCATATTCTTCATAAGAAACAGACTGGTGGCACTTAGTACAATAGATATTATATAAGTTACCGTGAAATTCAGTCACGTGCTGATTGCTGGCCTTAGTATCTAAAGTATCAATATTTTGTGTAATCAAATCACCTTTTTGATTGCAAAAGTGGGCAATCTTTTCATGAATCAAATTTGGTTTAGCTTCAGGAAAATACATATTCTTCATCACAAATTCATGGAAAAATTCAGGTCGGTTATAAAGCGTATTTTCGCTTAAAATAGTTTCTGGGCTTTCTTGTACACCGTTGTAAATGCCATTTTTGGAGCGGTAATCAGGGATGCCTGAGTGGGTCGAAACACCAGCACCAGTTAAAAACACAATGTGTTTGGCATTGTTAATATCTGTTTGTAACGTTACTAAATCCTCCATAAAATATTTTCCTCCGTGAAGTCGTTTCTTTAATTATAAATCAATGTTTTGTTATAATGATTAAAATAACTAAATTGAGGGGATTTTAATGAGGTATATGACTTATTTTTACGTAGCAATTGATCTTTTATTAGTAGCTTATGCTTGTTATAGTTGGTATTGGCAAGCGAAAATTGACTTTCGTGGTCGCTACCGTATCTCCTCAGTAGTTTGGGCCTTAATTTTTATTTGGTTAGGCTTTACTTGGAACTATATTGAAAAGGGCGATCCAGGTTTAAGCGTCTTTTTGGCCTTGTTTATTCTGCTTAGCATCGTTGATGGCTTTTCTGGCTTTAGCAAAAAGCGCATGGTTGTTTCGGGCTATTTCAAGCGTACAGTCAAGTATGATGAATTAGCTAGCGTGACTATGATTCAGATACCTGATCAAAAGAAGCCGTTAGTGATGGCGATCTTCCGCACTAATACTGGCAAAGCTTATATGATGAGGTTTAACGATGAGGTTAACAGCGTTATTAAGCAATTACAAGCATATGCTGGCCGAGAAATCCCTGTTGAAGTTCAATCGATGATGTAATTATAAAATTGGAGAAAGCATTCGTGAGAATGATTGCAAAGTTCGCAAAGCGCGGCTTTGCTTTTTTATTTCTTCTTTAGTTAATAAATGTGAATGCTTCATATCTTCTTCAAAGGCTGCCGCCATTTTTTTATTGAAAATCTTATCGTAAAAAATAGCGTTGTCTTCAAAGTTAAGATCGTAAGAACGATAATCTTGATTCATTGAACCTACCGAAGAAAAATGATCATCAACAATAGTCGTTTTGGCATGTAAAAAGCCATCTTCATAAATATAAATTTTAACCCCTAAGCGGGTTAATTCGTTGGCATACCACTGTGTAGCGCGATAAATAAAAGGATGGTCTGGCTTGCAAGGAATCATGATTCGTACGTCAACTCCTGATGCGGCAATAGTTTGCCAAGTCGCAAAAACAGCATCATCAGGGATTAAGTAAGGGGTTTGAATCCATAATCTTTTGCGTGCAAGCAGCATTAAGCGCGTCATCCCGTTACGCATATATGGCGCGTAACGGTCGGGACCATCTGAAATAATCTGGGTAGCAACGTCGCCTTCATGAATGTTTTTTTCATCAAGATCAGGAAATAAAGTCGAATTAAAACGAATAAGTTGTTGATCAGTATTAACGGAAGCGTTCCAATCCATGACGAAACGTTCTTGTAAAAGAAGCGACGCGGAACCGACAATTCTTACTTGGCTATCACGCCAGTGACCAAACTTCTTTTTCTTACCGAGGTATTGATCACCGATATTGAAGCCGCCCGTCCAAGAAATTCGACCATCAATGACCACGATTTTGCGGTGCAAGTGGTAGTTGATGCGGTAACGAGTGATCATATTGCGTGAAGTAATAAAAGGCAGCACTTCGCCACCAACTTCGCGCAATTGATCAAACCAGGCTTTAGTAGCTCCCATTGATCCCCAGGCATCGTAAATGACGCGAACTTTAACGCCTTGTTTTGCTTTTTTGATTAATAATTGCAATACGCGGTTACCGATATTATCACTGTAAAAAGTATAAAATTCGACATTGATTGTTTCCTTAGCCCGCACCATGTCTTTGAGCATGTCATGAAAGAAAGTTTCGCCTTCAGTGTAAAGCTTAACTTGATTATTTTTGGTCAATGGCGCTTCGTTTTGGTGGTTAAAAAAGTTGATTGCAATGTCGCCAGCCTTAGAAGTATCAGAAGGACTAGTTTCTTTTGGTGCTTGGGCAATTGATTTTTGGACATTTTTCAGGCCGATGTGTTTCTGTTTATTAATGGCGAAAATGTTTTCCTGGGAAATACCTCGGCCAAAGAAAGCATAAAGAGTTATACCGATGATCGGCAAAACTATTAAAATAATTAGCCAAGCCCAAGTAGTCGAAACAGATCTTCTGCGATGGAAAACGATATAGAAGGCTAAAATTGTATTAGTAATGATAATAATTCTGATAAAGTCATGCCACCAGATCATAAACTCCTCCAAAAACTATTTTTTCAATTTAAGAAATTTGTCAACAATATCGATTACAAAGGGATTATCATGCATCCAGCTGTGCTCAGCGTCATTTTTTCCTCTTACTTCTACTTCTTGATAAAAGTGCGCTTTGGGAGCAACGATATAGCGGATGCTTTTGGCAGAAACAACAGAGATAAATTTATCAGTATTAGTGTTATCTAAAACATTTCCATAAATGTTCAACACTGCAATATCAGGATTAAATTTTCGCCGATTAAAAAATAAATAAAGGTAGTGGGGATTCATGACACTAGGTCGACCACTTTCAGTCAGATAATTGACATTAGGAATATCCCCTAAGTAGGTAACGCCATCAAAAGGCCCAGCAATTAGGGCACATTTTTTTAGATGAGGGAAATTTTTGCTGCGGTAGTGCTTCATTTCGGTGCGAATAATACACGGACAAGCTAGTGAGTGGGCAACAGCGAGATAAGTTTTAAAGCCATATCTTTTGGCTAAAAAAGGTAAAACAAAGCTAAGGTAGTAGTCGATACCATAGATCCCAACAATTCGCTGACGAAAGGCAACTTGCACGATCGGATGCTTATCATTAGTCCAAGTTCCTTCTAGTTTAAAGTCGCCAAGTAAATCGACGGTAACTTTTAAAAACTTGGGATTGCCTTTATCTTGAGTAGCGTGTTTTACCATGACGCGGGTAGTATAGTCGCCGCCGCGAAAGCCATGAAAATAAATAATTGGTTCTTGATCAAGGTCGCTTTTTTCAATAGTAGCTTTATTTTCAATATGTCGGGGATGTAATTTGAGAAAGATTCGGGTTGGGGCAAAAGTGGCTAGTAAGCCTAAAGAAATCATGTTAAACATGCTAGGTTCTTGCTTGAGATCATGTTTATGATTTTTTTCAGCTTCTTCTGCATATTTTTTAGTATTAAAGAACACTTTTTGCCACCTTCTTTTACTTTTCTCTATAATAGTAATAAATATATTTTACCATTGGGTAAGGATTTTTGAATTTTTGAGGTTAGAAATGAAATTTTACGCAGTAAAAAACGGACGTACACCGGGAGTTTATCGAACTTGGGCTGACGCCAAAAAGCAGGTAGATGGTTTTTCAGGAGCGGAATATAAGTCATTTGAAAATATTACTGATGCGACAGATTATTTGGATTGGAATACGCGGACGCAGGGTAAGGTTTTGAAAAAAGATGAAGACAATTTACAAAATGCCCTAAAAAAAGTACAACAAAAAAGTCAAGAAATTAAAAAAGCACCTCACAAAAACAAGATGCATGCTAAAAAACAACATGTAAATAGCAATCCAGCTGACTTTTTTGCCGTAACTTATACTGATGGTGGGACGCGGAATACGGGTGTCTATAAAGGTGGACATGTAAAAAAGACTGATAAGGCAGCCTGGGCTTATTTGATTGAATGGGATGATCAAGAAGTTCATGATTCAGGTGGTGAATATGGTGCCACTAATAATAAGATGGAACAAACAGCCTTAATTAATGCCTTAAAAAAGTTGCTAGAGCTAGGTTTTAATGACAAGCACTTGTTGTTTGTACTCGATTCACAGTATGTTTTGAATGCGATTAATAAGCACTGGCTGCAAGGCTGGAAAAAGCGCGGTTGGAAGCGTTCTGCTGGACCACTAGCCAATGTTAGTGAATGGCAAGAGCTAGACCGATTACTGCAAAGCTTTTCTGATAGTACGTTTGAATGGACCAGGGGTCATGCCAATAATCGCGGTAATGAGTTTGTTGATCATGCTTTAAATCGTTATATGGATGAAAAAATGTAAAGTAAAAGGGGCTATCAATCAAGATAGTCCCTTTTGCTTAGCCTAAAATAACGCCGCCGAACAAACCACTGAAGAATTTAACAACTTGATCCCAGAGGTCTTGTAGCCAATTGCGATTTTCAGGTGTATTGAATTTGTTAAAAATGTTTTTAGCACCGCTTTGAATTTGGTTGGACAATTTTGAAGCTTGTTGCTTAAAATTACCGTCCTTCAAGGCACCAGAATCACGAACTTCAATCAAAAGATTAACAATTTGGTTCTTTTGGTTGTTGTTAATGGTATCGCCTAAATGATTAATGTTAATTTGATTATTGACGATGTCACGGATTTGGCTATCGGTAATATTTTGTCCTTGTTTAGTCATCTCGTTCTTAGCACCAGCAACTGCGTTGTTTAATTGGGCATCAGAGTAGCCTTTTTTATTTTTGTTATCTTGCGTGATACCAGATAAGGTGTTCATTTCATCTTGGGCAGCGTTGACCTGCTTTTGATTTAAAGCATTGCCGTTTTTAGCATAAGCTGCGTAAACACCAGCTAAAGCACCTGAACCGTCAATTGGAATGGCACTAGTAACATAGATGTTGGCATCGGTAATTCCTGCGGTTAAAGCAGCATTTTTGTATTGGTTAGCGGTAATAGTTGTGATATTGTTTTTACCGTTATAGTCCAAAATCTTAACGTTAATGCCGCTGCCAGAGCTTGTCTTTTGAATCATGGCACTAGACCAAACGCCAGATGAGGTGGTGAAATTATCACCAGATGGATTTAAATATTTAACTAAATCTGATCCAGTAACGGTGATGGTTTGATAATTGCCACCGTTTAATGGAGCGGTCAAAGTTTTTAAAGTACCTTGTCTTTGACTATTAGTTAAAGAAGTACCTAGGGTAACAACGGGCGTATCATCATCTGCTAAGACAGGCTTAGTAAATGAAACGATCGCGACCAGGCTCAATAACATTGCTGTGAGTAAAGTGATAAATTTTTTCATTTTTTCTTCCTTTGATCGAATATTTATTCTTAGTAATACGGACCATTATACTAAATTTTTTCTAAAAGTGAATTAAGTCGCCTAGGAAACGTTCTTATTTTCGACCTTGTTATTGAAGATGGTATAATAAGGAACAATAAAAGGGGGACAATATGTTACAAGTGCCTAAGTTAACCATTATCATGCCAGTTTATAACACAGCGCAATACTTACCACGTGCCTTTGAAGCTTTACTTAAGCAAATTGATAAGAGTTTCAAGTTAATTGTGGTTGATGATGGCTCAACGGATAATTCGGTTGAGGTAGCCAAGAGCTATGCCAATCGTTTTCCATATTTTAAATTAATTGAAAAGAAAAATGGTGGCCCATCCGATGCACGTAATGTGGGGATGCAATATCTCGACACGCCATATGTCACCTTTCATGATGGTGATGATTGGGTGGATCCAGGTTATACTTCATTTTTTATTCATGCCTTTGAAAGTCATCCTGATGTAAGTTTAGTATCATGTGGCTATTGGATGGATTATCCTGATAAAAAATCACGGGTAATTGGTCATCCTGAAGGTGGGACATTAACTCGTGGTGAAACTTATTTAAAATTGACTAATGTTTTTGGTTCACCAATGAAGGGATACAGCTGGAATAAAGCCTATAAAACAGCCATCATTAAGAAATATCATTTAAAGTTTGATAAAGATATATCACTATTGGAAGATCAAATTTTTAATGTTAAATATATCTCTATCGCCAAAGGCGTTTATTATACGCAGAAACCTTATTACCACTATTGGCAAAGAAAAGGCAGCATTATTCACCAGCCTAATATCAAAAAAGTTGTCGACAATTTCCGTGGTAATTATCGAGTTTGGCATAAGATTATCAGTACGATCATGAAGGATCGCGAAGAAGAAAAAATGCGCAAAAAGCTAGAACGACAGCAAGCTTTGCGTGATAGTGAATAGGGGAAATTATGAGACAAAAAGTCAACGGAGTTGAAATGTATTATCACAAGTTGGGTAAAGGGGCACCTTTACTTTTGCTTCATGGTCACCATTTGGATGGTGGCATGTTTGATAAGATCATCGCTCCACTTTCTCTTTACTATACCGTTTATGTGCTCGATATGCGGGGACACGGTTTAAGCGAAGGCGATATTGCCGAACACTATAAAACTGAAGTAGAAGACGTTTACACCTTTATTAAACAGACCGGCATTGAGGGATGCTACTGCTTTGGCTTTGATGCTGGTGGCTTAGTAGCTATGATGCTAGCTGAGCAACATCCAACTATCTTTAAAAAGATGATTGTGGCTGGCGTTTTTGTTAATGGGGCAGGTATTCGGCCATATCACTATTTAACAGAAGGATTTCACCGCTTTTTAAAGCTTGATCGTGATAGCCGCGTTGAATTAACCGAATCATTTATTTCAGTTGATGATTTGAAGAAAATTAAAACGCCAACACTTTGTGTAGTAGGTGAAAAAGACTGGGTTAAAGTTGAACACGTGCGCTGGTATAGCCAATTTATGCCTAATGCCCGTTTAGTGATTATGCCGCGGCAAACACATAATAGTTATGCCGTCCGTAGTTTGAAGCTGCTGGATTTGATTAAGGGATTTTGTAAGTAGAATGTGGGTAATTTTAGTAATCAATGTAGTAATTGCAATAATTGCGATTATTGCTAGGCTTAATAATGGAGCAGAAGCATTTAATCTGTTTAATGGTGGGTTAGTTTTTGTCACTTTTGGGATTGTTTTACTTTTAGGCGCAATTCCTGTTTAGCACAATTTTGATACTTCATCAGTATTGATATTTGTAGCCGGAATATTAATTGTGCTAGGCGTAATAATACTGGTAGTTAGTGTAATTACAAGATCAGCTAGAAGAATTAATCTACAAGATATTGCAATTGCATTAATGATTGCTGCAGTTTGTTTGATATATTTCAGCCATCAAGCAAGCTTGAGTTTTACCAACTTGCTAGTGCCGGAATTGGCTTTAATAGCGGGCTTAATTTTGCTGATTTATCAAAAACAAAAATAAATAAATTTCTTTACCAAAAAAGACATCTCTTCAATAGAGGTGTCTTTTTGTATATAATGGTGATGTATACGATTTTTATTCAGAAGAGGTAAATAATGAACAAGGAAGAACTTCATCAATTATTGCACCCAATGAAAGTTATTGGCTTAGGTGGTAACCCTGCATTAAATGAAAAAATTGCGGCAATTTTACACCAACCATTGATTGAAACTGCAGTTCACCACTTTAGTGATGGTGAAATCCAAGTTAACATTGGTGAATCAGTCAGAGGTTGTGATGTTTTTGTGATTCAATCTATTCAAGATCCAGTTAACGAAAACTTTATGGAACTTGAAATTGTCTTGGACGCACTTCACCGGGCTTCAGCTCACGTAATCAATGTGGTTGTACCATACTTAGCATATTCACGTTCAGATACTAAGACGCGTTCACGTGAACCAATTACTGCTAAGTTAGTTGCTAACTTATTGCAATTAACTGGCATGGATCGTTTGATCACAGTTGATTTACATGCTTCACAAATTCAAGGCTTCTACAATATTCCTGTAGATCACTTGCATGCTATTCCACTTCTTGGTCAATACTTCTTAGATAACGGTATTGCCACTAAGGAAGACGATGATATCGTGGTTGTTTCACCTGACCACTCAGGCGCTAAGCTTGCTCGTAACTTTGGTCAATACTTCAATGCACCAATTGCCATTGTGGATCAAAGAGGTGCCCGCTATGATACTGAAGTTCACGATATGATTGGTGATGTTAAGGATAAAAAGTGTATCATTGTTGATGATTTAATTGATACTGGTTCACGTATTTCTTCATCAACTAAGTCAGTTTTGGCAGCTGGTGCTAAGAAAGTTTATGTTGCTGCAACTCACGCACTTCTTTCTAAGAATGCAACTGAAGTGCTTAATGAATTGCCAATTGAACAGATCGTAGTTACTGATACTATCAAGCATAAGCGTTACCCAGATAGAATGGTTAGAATCTCTGTCGACCAACTTCTTGCTCGCGGAATTGACTATGTATATAATGATCGTTCAATTCACCAAATCTTTGACGAACAAAACCGTTTAAAGTAAAATTCTTATTGATAATTTAAATTAAAATAATCCTCATCATGAGGATTATTTTTTATTTAATAAATGGATAGATGAGTCATAAAACTATGTCTAAATAGTAATGATTGATATAATTGGATGTGTGTTGTATAGAAAGAAAAAAGAGAAAGTTAGAGGAATAGCAATATGGCACGACGGAAAAATATGAAGAGACGGAGAGTTATTCTCGGTAATACTTTCCATCTGATCAGAGAAAATGGAATGGATAATGTTTCTTTGCAAATGATCGCAGAAAAATCAGGCATTTCAAAATCCCTGCTGCAGTCATACTATCCTCATAAGGCTAAGTTAACTAACGACATTATCCGTAATCTTTTTAATACTCTAGGTCAACAAGTTAATAATTATGATATGGCTAATAGCAATCTTCCTTATGCTAGAACTAAGGCGTTTATTTATACGATTGCTATCTTGGGGATGCATGATGAAGGCTTAGATCGAATTATTTCTGAAGCCTTTGTCAGCAACGCTACTTTAGATAATTGGGGCATTATGCTTAACGATTGGATTAAGGCCAACCACTTATTTGACGATATTAATGTTGATGAAAGCGAACTTGAGACTGGGATTGCTTTTGTTACTAGTGGGATTGGTCGCTTATATCATGATCGTAAGAAGCATCATTTATCAGCTGAAGCACTTGCCAACTACGCAACGAGTGCATTGATGTTTAGTTTCTTGCATTGTTCTTCTGAAGAAATCGATCAAGCCTTAAAAGAAGGACACGAAATTATTGAATCTGCTGATATGGAAGTTGTTCACCGAGCAATTGATACAATGTTTGATGAAGGCAAAGAAATTTTCAGCTAAAGGGGAATTATTGTCATGGTAGAAGGCAAAAGAGCCGATTTGCGACGAATGGGCTATGAACAAAATAACCAGTATAAACGGACACTGGCTTTTGTCATCTTTTTAATTGCCGCTTTGTCATTGATTACAGCTACTTTTTTAAATCCGATTTTTATGAAGGGACAAATTCGGACTAGTTACAATAGAGCGGTAGTTGTACGTCAGGTTAATAGAAATTTTGATAATGTAGCAAATTTGATTAATGCTCGGCGTGAAGATGATTCGAACTTGCTTGCAGATGCGCAAACTCAGCCAATTGCCGACCATATTATTGATTATTCTTTAGGGATTCATTGGTTTAAGGTGAATAGTTTGCCGCTTGCTAATCAGATCCTGAATGATATTGATCAAGGTATTGCTAAAGGCTCTTCAAGTGGAGCCCAGGAAGTTAATCATCAGCTAAAAAAGCAAGGCACTAATGCACCTTATGCGATTATTAAAGCATTTAACTTGAATGTGATCACCTTAGGGGCCAACATTGCAGGTTTACTATTTATTGTTAATTTGGTAATAATTGTTGTCACAATTATTACCATGATTTCGCTACTTAGTGATATGAAATCGCGAACTTCGACTCGCATGGTAATTCACGACACAATGGCTGCTGGAATGTGGGCTGGTTTTTGGTTAATTTTAATTTCAGGCCTGCTGGCAGTAGTACCAGTCATTTTTAATGTCGATGAAATCGAATTTGGCTTTTTGCTCGAAATAGGTAGTAGTGTATTTTTGGAATATGTAATTGCAGGTGTAATTATTTATATTATTTGTGCAATACCATGGCAAATAACAGCTGCTAAATAAGAATAAAAGGAACGCAATCGGCAGAATGATTGCGTTTTTTGTTTGCACAAATAACTATCTTTCTTTATAATTAAAAAATAATTAATAAATCTCATATGTTTGTATTTAACGAAAGAATTGGGCGAGTTTATGAAAAAAGCAAAGATAGGCAAAATATTTCTTGCTTTCATTACTGTGATTTCGACTCTTTTTTTGTTTAATCAACCGGTTAATGCAGCCGATAAAAAGGTTGAAACTGGTTCAGTAATGAAAAAGATTAAGCAGTCGAAAGAATTAGTAGTGGGCACTTCAGCGGATTATCCGCCACTTGAATTTACTACAAGTGAGAATGGTAATACTAAGTATGTCGGGGTCGATATTGAATTAGCTAAGGACATTGCCAGGGACCTGCATGCTAAGTTGGTCATTAAAAATATGAGTTTTGACTCACTTCTAGTAGCGCTAGAAACAGGCAAGGTCGACATGGTTATTTCAGCCATGACCCCTAATCCAGAAAGAAAAAGGAGCGTTGATTTTTCAAAAATTTATTACAAACCAAGCGGCGAGTACTTTTTAATTAATAAACGTGACCAAGCCAAGTATAAGAAAATTAAAGACTTTGCTGGTAAAACTGTCGGTGCTCAAACCGGTAGTATTCAGTATTCCTTGATTCAAAAGCAAATGAAACAATCCAAAGTTAAGGGATTAGGCAAAATCAATAACTTAGTTTTAGCCTTAAAGTCAAATAAAGTCTCTGGAATCGTGATGGAAGAAATGACGGCCAAGGCTTATCAACAAAATGATAATAGCTTAATGGCAGTTAGAAGCGACTTGCGGGAACAACAAGCAGGTAACGCTGTCGCAATTGCTAAAGGGCAACCTGACTTGGTTAAAGCGGTAAATAAGACGATCAATCGAGTTGAAAAGAAGAATTTGATTGACAAGAAATATTTACCTGAAGCTGCTAAATATATGAAGACGGCGCAAAAGACTAATACGATGGTCAAATATATCCCTTACTTTATTAAAGGGGTTGGCTATACCATTGTAATTACGATCTTTTCAGTGCTGATCGGGATTATTTTAGGGATGCTTTTAGCTTTGATGCGTTTGTCCAAGAATAAGTTTTTCCATTGGATCGCAGTTTGCTACATTGAATTTATTCGGGGAACACCGCAAATGGTACAAATTTTATTTGTTTACTTTGGTGTAGGTGCTTTGATTTCTAACTTATCAGCTGTTGTAGCAGGTATTATTGCGATTGGGCTAAATTCCGGTGCTTATGTTGCCGAAGATATTCGTTCAGGGATTGCTTCGGTAGCTAGGGGACAAACAGAAGCAGCTAGATCATTGGGACTTTCTCAAGCTAAAGCATACCGCTATGTTATCATTCCACAGGCCTTAAAGAATATTTGGCCAGCATTAGGCAATGAGTTTATCACTTTATTAAAGGACAGTTCATTGGTCTCAGTGATTGGGGTAACAGAATTAATGTATCAAACTGAATTAATTCAAACTTCAACTTATCGTGGAGTTTTGCCTCTGTTTATTGCCATGATTATTTACTTTATCATGACCTTTACTTTAACTAGATTGCTTAATTATTTCGAAAGACGGATGAAACACAATGACTAAAATGATTGATATTCAACATTTGAAGAAGACTTTTGGTAAAAATGAAGTTTTAAAAGACATTTCTGCCGAAGTAGACAGAGGCCAGGTTATTTGTATTATTGGACCATCTGGCTCAGGTAAAAGTACTTTCTTGCGCTGCTTAAACGTATTAGAACGTCCAACAGCTGGTAAAATTGTTTTTGATGGAACTGATTTAGCGAGCTTGAGTGATGGTAAAGAACTTGATCAATTGCGAGAAAAGATGGGCATGGTTTTCCAAAATTTCAATCTTTTCCCTAATATGAATGTGATTGAAAATATTAAATTAGCACCAATGAAGGTCAAGGGAGTCGGTGAAGCTCAGGCTGAAAAAGTCGGCTTAGAGCTACTGGAAAAAGTTGGCTTGGCCGATCGTGCTAAACAATTCCCAGCTAGTCTGTCTGGTGGACAACAACAGCGGGTAGCGATTGCTAGAGCTTTAGCAATGGATCCAGAAGTAATGTTGTTTGATGAACCAACTAGTGCGCTTGATCCTGAAATGGTTGGTGAAGTTTTGAAAACGATGCAAGACTTAGCTAATTCAGGGATGACAATGGTAATTGTGACCCATGAAATGGGCTTTGCGCGGGAAGTGGCTGATGAAGTTTGGTTTATGGCAGATGGCTACTTGCAAGAAAAAGGCACGCCTAAGGAAGTTTTTGAAAATCCTACTAATGAGCGTGCAAAAGATTTCTTGTCGAAAGTTTTATAGTAATATTAAAAGCCCAAGTTTCGCTTGGGCTTTTAGTTTACTCATCTGTGGTGATGGGATTTGATAATGCGTACTGTCTTACGAAAAAATTTTGCTGCCAACCTTTTTTTAGTAGTGCATTAAAAAAGGTGTTCTGATTATTAGGCAAAGCAGTGGCTTTTGGAACAATGACAGCACGCAAAATCTTATTTTGCAGTAAAATTGGAGATTGCACATCTGTTTTGCTATTTAAATCAGTAGTTGCCTGATTAGTCGGCGTACTAGTTATGTTTTGGGTTTGAACTTGGTAGTTAGTAGTATCATTACTACCATCTTGTTTAAATAATTTGAAGCGGTACTTCTGGACACCCTTAATATTGACTTCATATTCATGTCCAGCGACTAAGTTGGTAGTTGCTGGTGAATAGGTCAGGATGGTTTTAAAATTGCCATAGCCGCAAGAACTATAATTTTTAACATGAGTTGCAGTCGTAACAATATTAGTGTCTAAGTCAGTAATTGTGATTATTGGCTTATTTTTGACAGTTCTATTTGATAAATAAAGGGACCACATAATGTTTTCCCCTTGCAGCAATTCGATTGGGAAAAGCCGCACGCTAGGATAAGCAACTACTGGTTGGTTAGCAGTACGGAAAATATCGTTAGTGTTTAATACTTTTTGCACAGAGTAGCGGTAGCCATTCTTGCCGTAGGCTGCTCCAAGTCCTGTAGTAGTTAAACGGCTAGAAAGTACCCAGGCCCGGTGACCGGTGTCTGAACCAGTAAGGTTGTAATGATCAGTGATTAAATCAGTGATCACATCGCCTGCAGATTGATTTGAGACGTTGAAATTTAAATTTGAAGTTTCGGAAGTATCTCTAGCTAATCTCCAGATAGATTTAGAGACATAGCTAGGTCTTGCTTCACTTGGTAAACCATGCTGGTTAATGAACGGGTTGGCATTGAGTGCGGCCATGACAGCAGCAGTAGTTTGAGCATTTTGGTTGAGCGTGCTAGTAGTCGAAACAGCGGGCAAGCCAAATAATGACCGATAATAATTAATATAATCAGTTTGAGTTTTGAGATATTTACTGGATAAACTGCCTGCATTAAATTTTTTGCTTAAATTAGGTTTTTTAGCATAAATATTTTTAGCATTATAGCTAGTTTTATCGAGGCTAGCATATTCTTTTTGAAAATTATGCACCTCGTTAACTTCTTGGGCTGTAAATGTTGCTGCTGATGCAAATTGACTTGTAAATGGAATTAGTAAGATTGTTGCAGCAGCGGTAATAGAAAATTTCCGTAGAAGCATATTAGACTCCCTTCTATGGCCTAGTCGTTATCCCTAATTATAACAATGAAAGGGCTTTAGTAAAAAATATTCCACTATTTTGCGCTTTTCTGGTATTCTTTGCGTATAATTAAAGATTGGAACATTTAAAAGAGGTATAAAATAATGACTAAAAAATTACAAGTTGGTTTGATTTTTGGTGGTAATTCATCAGAATACGAAGTATCAATTGTTTCAGGTCGTAACATCTATAAAGCAATCGACAAAGATAAATTTGATGTACACCCAATCTGGATCACTAATGAAGGCTACTTTGCTAACGAAGAAGAGAGCTTCAAGGTTTTAGATGATCCTTCATACCAAGTAGAAAACCCACATAAGGTTAACAACATTTCTAACTTAATTGAATTAGAAAATTTACCAGAAATTGATGTCTTTTTCCCAATTGTTCACGGTAATTTAGGTGAAGACGGTGTCTTACAAGGCTTATTCCGCTTAATGAATAAGCCATTTGTTGGTGACGACGTCTTAGGTGCCGCTGTTACCATGGATAAGGAATTTACTAAGATTTTAGCTCAAAGAGTTGGTGTTCCAGTCGCTGATTGGATTTCAATTAAGCGTTTTGAATACAACGATAAGAATAACGATAAGCTTGACTATGAAAAAGTAGCCGAAAAATTAGGCCGCGACATGTTTGTTAAGCCATCTAACCAAGGCTCATCAGTTGGGGTTAGTCATGTAACTAATGCCGATGAATATGCTGCCGCTTTAAAGGAAGCATTCAAATATGACGATAAAGTCTTAGTTGAAGAAACCGTTCCTGGTACTGAAGTTGAAACTGCCGTTTTGGGTAACGACAAGCCAATTGTAGCAGGTGTTGGACAAATCACCAATGCTAAAGGCTCATTCTATACTTATGAGAATAAATATGATGATAATTCAACTTCTAAGTTGCAAATTCCAGCAGATTTACCACAAGAAATTATCGATACTGTAAGAAGCAATGCCCGTAAAGTTTATGAAGTTACCGAAAGCAGCGGCATGTCAAGAATTGACTCAATGCTTACTCCAGGTGGCAAGGTGGTCTTGACTGAAGTTAATGCTTTGCCAGGCTTTACTAATATTAGTATGTATCCTAAGCTATTTGAAGAAGCAGGTGTTCCTTACAGCGAATTGATTACTCGCTTAATTGAAGCAGGAATGGACCGTTTTGATCATAAAAAGACTTTGCTTCACAAGCATGACTAACGCCAAAAATATAGAGGTAGATTTTAATGACGACTAACAAGCATGATTTTGAAGAATTGGCTGCACCTAAGGCAGCTGCCCAAGAATTAGGAATTAGTGTTGCCACTTTAAGAAAATATTCTTTAATTGTCGAAAAAGTGACAGGCAATAGCGAGTATTTTGCAAGAACTAAGCAAAAGGCTCGTTTATATCATCAAAAGGATATTGATGATCTGAAGGCTTTTCATCATTTATCAAAAAATAGTGGCTTAACTTTACAAGAAGCCGCTCGTCAAATTTATGCTGTTAGTGAAAAAAAGTCAGAAACTAAGGAACCAGCTCCTAAGCCGAATTATACTAGTACTGATGTGATGGATACGCAGCAAGTAGTTAAGTTGCTTAATACCTTGCAAAAGACGATTTCTAATCAGAATAAGGCAATTGATTCCTTGCAAAAACAATTGAATGTCATTGAAAAGCAAAATCAAGACTTGATTAAAACGCAAAAGCAATTGGCTGCTCCCAAAGATGATTTGGACAAGTTTGCGGCTTTGCCAGACATTTCTGGAATTGTCAGTGCTGATGCTGCAGAAAAGCCAAAAACTGAAGAAGAGAAGCGGGCTGAAGTTAAAGAAGACATGAACAAGAGTCAGGCAGAAATGCATGATGAAATTATGTCTAAAGCAAAAGAAAATGCTAAAAAGCGGGCTACGTCTAATGTTCACCGTACGCTAGAAGATATGCAATTGACTAACCAAAAAGAGCATTGGTGGCAAAAAATCTTTAAGTTTTAGCTAAAATGATTAAGAATTAAAGGCTGACCTAACCAAAGGTCGGCTTTTGTTTTACAGTAAATATATCAATTAATAAGGGAGTAGAGGCAATGAGATTTAAATGGAAAAGGCGCTATACGGTGGCTATTATTGTGGCCATTGTCGGCGCAATATTGACGGTCTTGTCGTATTTTGCGACTGACATTTATCATAAGGATGATGTAGCTGTCATTACCGATAGCCATATCAAAGATACCTTGATTGAAAAAAGTGAAGATGTATATAAAAACGCTGATGAAACACGGCAACAAACGTTGCATTTGAAAGTTTTATCGGGTAAACATAAGGGACAAACTTATACTACTAAGAACGTGTATTATCCTTCACAATTAACAACGCAGAAGTATCGGGCTGGGCAAAGAATTTTTGTTAATATTAAAAAAGGCGATCCAGCGATCGTTAATCCTAAGCGTGATTGGGTGCTAGTTTTGGTAATAACAGTCACTTTAGCATTGATGGTGGCTGCAGTAGGAAAACATTCAATTGCCTTAGTTGTTTCAATGATAATTTCGTGGGTGCTCTTTTATTTGATTATTATTTGGGATGTGCATTTAAATGGTGCTCACATTATTTTACTATTTGGTTTAGCTGATATCATTTTTTCATTCTTTAGTTTGCTGATTGTGCAAGGTTTAAATAAAAAAATGTTGGTGACTTGGCTGGCAACATTGTTGGGAATCTTTGTCTCTTTTGCCTTGTGCTATGTAATTATGAAATTAACTGGCGAATCAGAAATGAAATATGAAACTGGCGACTATGCGACTCAAGATCCACGTGGCTTGTTTTTGGCCCAAACTTTGATTGGAATTTTGGGTGCTGTAATGGATGAGGCAACGGATATTGTTTCTAGTTTGTATGAATTAATTCAAACTAAAAAAGATATTACGATGAAACAACTTATCCATAGTGGTCGAACAATGGGACAGGAAATCATGGGACCATTGATTAATGTCTTGGTCTTGATTTTTATTGCTGGCGCTTTACCTGAAACAATTTTGTACTTGCGTGATAATAACACCTTAGCTTCAACTTTTGGTTTTACTTTATCGCTAGGTGCCACACAGAGTGTGATTTCAGCGATTGGGATTGTAATTACGGTGATTTTTGCGACGGGATGCAGTTTGTTTTTTGTTAAAGATCGAGATTGGAAAAGTTTATTTAAGAAAGAGGGTGAGAAGAAATGAGTACTTTATTTGCACTAATTGTTGTACTAGCAATCTTGATGACCATTGTTGGCGGCGAAACAGGAATTCGCAGTTTCTTTAGTGTGTTAATTAATACGCTTTTATTAATTTTGGTAGCGATGCTAATTTCATGGGGAATTAATATTGCACTTCTGACTTTAATCTTTATTCCGTTAAAGTTGGTCACGATTATTTTCTTAGGGACGCATGATTATACAGTGGCTAAGAACTCATTTTATTCTGCCTTCATCGTTTGCTTGATCATCAGTCTCTTTATCTGGGGCTGTCAATATTTGGCTCAGGCTGCAGGATTAGGGCCAGAAGCAGGCGAATTGCTGGTTGGTTTGTCACAGATGCCGGGATTGAGTTATCCAATGATTGCGATTACTGTAGCAATCTTTTCAACTTTAGGTGCGATTGCAGAAGCAGCGGTAGCCATGAGTTCAGGTTTACTAGAGATTAAAAAGCACAATCCTAATATTAGTGAAGCAGAATTAATGGCTTCCGGGACAACTATTGGTAACGATGTTTTGGGTACGGCAATGAATACGATTTTGTTCGGGATGTTTGGCAGTTTTTTGTCACTATTCTTATGGTATTTCCGTTTGCACTATACCATTGGCGAAGTTTTAAATGAAAAACTTTTCGTGAATGAAGCGTTAATTATCATGTATTCTTTAATTGGAGTTATATTAACAGTACCATTATCATCATTTATGTTATCAAGAGGCATGGGAAAGAAAGGATCAAAACATGAGAGTAGAAAATCTAACGCTGACTAATTTTAATAACCGTGAATATCAGGTTCATACTTATATCTTGGAGCCTAATCCTGAACTGGTTGAACAAAAGCGGCCTTTGGCAATTGTCGTGCCGGGTGGTAGCTTTAATCACTTATCTAAAAGAGAAGGCGAACCAGTAGCTCTTGCTTTTAATAATCAAGGCTTCAACAGTGTGGTAATGGAATATAACTTGGTGCAAGACTCGGGGAAGATTTATCCTGATGCCGGGCTGGATGTATTAGCTACGGTGAAATACTTTAGAGATCACGCTGACGAATACCAATTAGATCCTCAGCGCATCGTTACGGTTGGTTTTTCAGCTGGTGGTCATGTAGTCAGTGCAGCTAATAATATGGCCTTAAATATTGATTACCAAAAACAATACGCCTTTAACAAAGAAGATGTTTTGCCTAATAAGACAATCTTGGGCTATCCATTAATCGATATTAAAAAGATCGGCTTTCCAATTCCAGATGATCAAAAAGATAAGATGCCAGTTGAAAAAGACTTATTAGATAGTGCACTCGGTGTTACACGTGAAACGCCAGATACATTTATTTTTCAAGCATGGGATGATCCGGTAGTGCTCATTGGTAATTCAATTGAATATATTGCTGCTTTGAATAAGAATGGGGTAAAAACAGAGGCACACTTATTCAATCATGGTTATCACGGCTTTTCTTTAGCCCGGCACAATATTGAAGCTAAAGGCCAAGCATGGCAAGACAACCCACATGCAGCCCACTGGTTCAATTTAGCAATAGAATGGCTAAAGAGCGAATGGGGTGAATAAATAAAGCATAAGTAGGGCAGCCTAATGATAATATCTATCATGCGATCTTGAAGAATAGAAAAATTGATCGGATGATTATGCCGTTTGAAGCAGCTTACTGTGTCTAGCTGATTATTACGTTAGTGCTTAACTTCAAGCTGTTTGCATATTCAATTGATGCACAGTTTGTGCTGATTTCTCTGTTTTTCATTAGTGAGTGGATTTCGTCATTAGTTAAGAAACATCGGATAAAAAAACAAGATAAGTAAAAAAAGAGTTCTCGCGTGAGAACTCTTTTTTAGTAGGATTATTTACTTTTTCTCTCTAAAGAAGATAACTTCCTTAGCGGCCACGAATGGACCAGATGACTTGTAGACCTTCAAGCGAACAGCCGTAGCTGAGACATCCCTCAAGCCAACGACCTTATTTTTACTATCGGACTTCCAAGTGAGGCGGTCGCCATATGGTTTAAAGTTAACGCCGTCATTAGAAAGCTCAACGCTGACTTCAACCGGATCACCTTGATGATCAATCTTTCTTGGTACCCAAACCATGCGGCTTAAGTGTTCCAAGTGGTTAAAGTTAAAGGCCAATTCAAGTGGCTCATCTTCGCTAACACCATCGATAGTTTCCCATTCACTAGCTAATTTTAGATCAGTCAAGTAGTCAATCGGATGATCCTTAGGACTGGCTAAGCTACTAGTGGCATGAATATCGCTGATCGCATAATTCATTGGATCCGGCTTAGTAATTGCGCCAAATGGATCTGACCATTCAGAAACTTTGTTACCAGCAACATAACGTAAACGTAGAGTGTAACGGGTATTTGGCACCAATTCATGGAAAGTAAAGGAACTACCATCAATGCCATCATATAAAATGCCGTTGACTTCGATTTGAACTCCATCAGTTAGTTGTGGCCAAACAACGGTCAATGAATGCGAACTAATCTTGTCTGGATCAACCATTGGTTGTTTTGGTGAACGCAAGAGTGAGTCAGTAATCGCGTGAACTAAAGTTTCATTACCGTATCTAAAGTTTCTGATAGTAATTTCAATTTTAGAATCGGTAATATCACGCTTAGCTAATTTGATTTGAAGGGCAGTTTGCTTCTTTTCCTGATATTGATTAAACTCAGGCATCCAACTGTAATTAGTGTTGAAGAAGAATCCTTCTTTAGCATGGGCAAAAGTATCAACGGTACCGTATTCCTGCATTGGAATTTCTTGATCATTAATTTTTACAGTTAAACCATCAGGATAGCTGTCACACATAATATTCAAATTAGTCGTGTTTTCAGTTTGGAAAGTATTGAAATCACCTTGCGTTGGATCAATCGTGATCGTCAATTTGCTTGCTTCTAGTTCACTGCTGATTTGAGTGGCTACATGATTACGTGAATAATCATTATAGCCATTATCATCATAGGTAACCATCCGGCTCTTGCCTTGCGGATAGAGGACATAATTGCGTTCACCCAGGTCAAAAATTGAGCCGCCCCGCACGAAGACTGGCAAATGCCAAGATGGGTAAGATTGCTTGTTATAAACGCGTCCTCCCAAGTACTTTTTACCATCGAACAAGTCAATCCACATTGTTCTGTGGTTAGGCAAGTAAAGATTGTCCTTTCTAGAATTGCCTTGACCATCTTCGCGACCGTTGACAATTGGAGAAATCAACAAGTTAGGCCCCAACATAAATTCATGACCGACTTGTGGGGTGTAGTTGACTTGTTCATGTGGAAATTCTAAGAACAAAGGACGCAAAATAGGTTCACCTACTTGAGCACGGTAGATTAGCGTATACAAGTAGGTCTGCAATTGCTCGCGCAATTTTAAGTAGGCCCGGTTAATTTGGGTCATCTTACTGTTATAAGCAAATGGCGTTTTACTGAACTTACCTTGGTCGTCTAAGTTGAATAAAATCGGCGTGAATGCTTTCCATTCAAAATCACGAATGGCGATTTGTGCATTACCACCGCCAGCAGTTCCGTCCACGGCGCTACCGACTAAAGGTTGACCAGAAAGACTAGCTCCTAGAAACCCGGCTACTTGAGTTGGGATGTTTTCCCAATTGCCACCAATGTCGCCGAAGGCCAGCATCGTTCTGTTTTGGCTACCAGCGATTCCAGTATTAGAAAAGATCAGCGGGCGTTTACGCTTCAAGTTGTTGCGCAAGATAAGTGCGTCATTTTTTAAAACTTTAGGATCAGTCGTATCAGTTTGAATAAAAGTAGTATCTGGAGAAGCTTTAGGAGTATTGTTTCGACTCCATAAGCCGGCACTAACACTGTGCATGGCTGCATATTCACTGAAGTCAGCCATTGCTTCTTCGTTGATTTCTTGGACATCATAGTTTGGTACGATCCAGCTCAACTTGAAATGTTGTTTTTGATAGCGATCGATCATGGCGCGAGCAGAAAATTGATATTCTTCTTCACCGTTCAATGAGCCTTTACCACTGGCGTCTTCTGGCTTGGTGGTTCTGGTATAGTAGTTGCCATCTTCGAACATGACAGCGTTGCGTTCTTTGGCCTCGCCAGGTTGCCACATAGTAGTTAAAAAGTTGCCAACATGGCCCAAGCCTAAAGCGTATTTTGGCGGCATTAACGGCTTACCTGTTAACATGTAATACTTAGCTAAAATATTTTTAGGTGAATTGCCTAAAAGATAAAAGGTATCAAAAACATTTGTATCATGCTTTAAGATAGTGGCATCTTGGTTGCTTTTACCAAAGTCATAACTACCAGCAGTTTCAGTATTACGAAGTTCACCAAAGCCAGAATTAGCCCAGAAAAACGGTACCTGAGTTAAAACGCCGCCTTTACCGGTAATATCATCGCGTTTAATTGAGATGACCTCGCCTTTGTGACTGAAGTAGCCGTTTTGCATCCCACCACCAAAATAAAATTCGTTTTTATGTTGCTTTAAAATTTCAGTGGTTTGATCATTGCCTAACTCAAGTGGACTAAGTTGGACCAAGCGGTTACGGTGAAGCGCTTCATCAAAAATACTCATTACGGCTGGCTTTTGTTGGAAAATGAGTTGGTAGTTGCCAGACTTGATGATTAACGAATCGCTAGTTGCCTTGGGTTGTGATTTCTCAAAATAGTCATTGTTAAATTGAGACAGGTCAACAAAAGAGGAGTGATTTTCGTCAAATTCTTTAGCTGGATCAAGGAAGTATCTGAAGATCCCGTCAGCTAAAATGTAAAGACGAGCAATCTCGCCGGTGGAGTAGTGAAGTTCATAATAATGATCACGTTTATTGGCACCGATAAGTTGGCCTAGTTGATGTCTTTCTATTTGATTTTGTGTCATATTTATTCTTCCTAATTTAATTTGTTACCTTTATTATAACTAAAAAAATAAAAACTTCTTAAGCAATTGTATTAAAACTGGTATTTACCAATTCTAAAAAATATATAAAAAAAGCCCTGCTATTATGCAGAGCCACCGCGCGTTTGCAAGTTATCGTCTTGCAACGCATGCATCCATGATCATTGGACGCGACAATCTTCCTACATGTATTATAACATGATAAAATAAAAAAGCATGTCATTCATGCACATTCCAGGGTAGTCTAATCAACTTACCCATAGGAGGTGAGAGACATTGGACGACATGACAATTTTCCTACTTTGTGTTCTACTGCATGAACTCCATTTGGTTCTTCGTGAACTGAATAATCTGCTTGATAAGTAATTATCAATTGTAGACACACTTCATGCCACTGACAGTTGTATAGTCGGTGGCTTTTTATTTTGAAAGTTTCATCACAATAAATATTTCCTAAAAACTTCTTAAGCAATTATATTAAAACTGGTATTTACCAATTTTGTTAGATATAATCAAAGTAACAAAATTGATTTAGATATTAGAAAAAGAAAGAAGATATTTATGACTTATTATATTCATGCAGATAAATTTTTCTTAGAAAATAGAACTGAAAATGGGGGCTATCTTGAAGTTCAAGATGACGGCAAGTTTGGTTTCTTTTATCCTGAAAGTCAAAAGCCTGAAGGCAAAATTATCGATTATTCTGGTAAGTGGGTTGCACCCGGTTTAGTTGATTCTCACATCCATGGTTCGTTACGTGAAGATGTAATGAAGAGCGACTGGGCTGGCATCAATAAAATTTCTAAGGGCTTGCTTAGTGCTGGAGTAACTTCATGGCTGCCTACAACAATTACTGCCGCAAGCAGTACTTTAACCAGAATTTGTCAGATGTTTGCGGACCATAAGGGTCAAGAAGAAGGGGCTAAAATTCAAGGAATTCACTTTGAAGGACCATTTTTCACCGAAGAACATGCTGGTGCAGAAAATCCTAAATATATGATGGATCCCGATATTAATGAATTTAATAAGTGGTTAGAAGCTTCTGATGGAATGCTAAAGAAGATTTCTATGGCACCTGAAAGAAAAGGGACTAAGGAATTTATCCGTGAAGCAGTTAAAGAAGGCGTAGTAGTTGTCTTGGGTCACTCAAGTGCCACTTTTGAAGAAGCAGTTGCGGGCGTAGAAGCTGGAGCAACTATGTTTACTCATACCTTTAACGGGATGCCTGATCCAAGTCACCACACACCATCAATTTCTAATGCGGCAATGTCACTTAATAATGTGACTGATGAATTAATCTGTGACGGACACCATGTTCAACCATGTATGGCTAAGGCTTTGATTAATGCAGTGGGACCAGAACACATTGCTTTGATTACCGACTGTATGGAGGCTGGGATGATGCCAGATGGCGACTATATGCTTGGTGAATTGCCAGTTTATGTTAAAGACGGCATGGCTCGACTTAAGGATGGTGACAATTTGGCTGGTTCAATTTTGCAATTAAAGCAAGCAGTGAAGAATGTCGTTGATTGGAATATTGTTACACCGGAAAAGGCAATTATGATGGCCAGTTATGTTCCGGCTAAGAGTGCTCATATTTTGGATAAATGTGGGACAATTGCTCCAGATAAGGATGCCGACTTCTTGATTTTGAATCCAGATATGACTTTGAGTGAGACATACTTAAATGGTGAGTCCCGTTATAAGGCTGAAAAATAAATTTAAAAAATTAAACTAAATTCAAAATTCTCGTCTATAATAAATGGGCGAGTTTTTTAATGGGAAAAACATAGTTATGAGTGGAAACGAAAAAGTCTTGGGAGGTTTCTTATGAATATTGGAGAAACGTTAAAATCCATGCGTTTGCATGCGGGGCTAACACAAACAGAAATGGCAGCGGGGATTGTCTCTGAATCATATTATTCAAAGGTAGAACGTGGTGTTCATGACATTAGCGCGGATGCATTATTTAAAATTTTGATTAAACATCATTTGGATCCAGTTTCTTTCTTTATGAAGATGTCATATAGAAAAAAGAATAATAAGTTATTGGGCGATTTTACTAAGATTGAATTTGCGCAAAGTAAAAAAGATCTTAATGAATTAAATAAGGTAGAAGCTCAGCTTAACAAGAAATATTCGGGGGGTGGCCCGCTAGACTCAAATTCCAATTAGAGATAGCTCGAGCCTGGATTACACATTCAAATAAAGATATTGACCCTGAAATAAAAAGAAAAGCCAAGCAAGTCGTGCTTGAAGACAAGATGGATAGAGAAATGTTTTACTACCTTAGTCAAGCATGCGTTTTACTAGATATTAAAGATGCAAGTCGCTTATTTGATTTAGCAGTAAAAGCATATAATAAAAATCCTGAAATTGACGTGATGTCTGTTACTTATATAGCACTGCTGTGTATTAATTTCTTAAATTGCTGTTACCATAAAAATGGTGAGAAAAAGTATATTGAGCTGGCAATTAACACAGTATTGCAATTACCGGCTGAACCGCATATTGCTTATCACAAAATATTGGCAGTTTATTATCGTGCTTTGTTTAATAAAGATTATCAAAAAGCAGCTACTATGATAGAAATCTTTACAGAAGCAGGTGTAGTAAGTAATGTGGCAGATACTCTGCCGATTGAGGAATAGGCAAAAATGAGTAAGAAGACTTTAAATATAGATAAGCAACTGAAAAAACATCGTATTTTAATGGGGATGACTCAGCAACAAATAGTTCAGGGAATATTAGATCAATCAACCTATTCTCGAGTAGAAAAAGGTAAAACTGGGATGGGCATGTACCGCTTACTAAAAATGTTAAAAGTTAATCAGATTTCTTTGTATGACTTTTTTCAGATTTATGATCAGAATAATTATCAAAATAGATTAAGATATTTGTTCTACAATCGAGATATTGAGGGGTTGCTTCGGCTTAAGGACAAAGTCAAGAATAGTGAAATTAGCGACGAGATTGATCTGGCTATAGCAGCATTAAAACGAAAATTGACTAAGAATCAGCTAGCAACAAAGTTGATTGATAAGTTGTTACATTTAACCAAATGGAATGAAGAAAAGATTTTTTTGTTTGCATTATTAATGCCTCTCTTGGATTGGGAAGACGTCAAAAATTTAATTAATGCAATCTACACTGAATTTCCTAAATCTAAGTTAGAAAAAAATCCTTTAAGAGCATCAATTGAAAATTTAATGTTGTTTTACTTAGATAAGACTTATTGCTTAGATAAACCTCAAGCAGCTGAAAAAGCATTTTCTTGAGACTGTAAAATAGTTTGTGTAAGGATGAATGATTCCTTAAATTTATTTCTTTAAACATTAGAAAAAGGAGTTCCT
>NZ_CANBCQ010000030.1 GCF_947367125.1 uncultured Lactobacillus sp. | reverse complement strand
CCTACTTTGATTAAATAAATAATTAAAAAATCAATTTACGAGAAAGATCTATTTACACAAAAGATTTGACAGTTTCTCTTTCCTCCACTAACATCTAATAAAAAATAATTTTGTTAAATGTTAGTTTATTTTATAATATATTAAATGTCAATTACAATTTTAATATTTTTAACATAATTGTCACTTTGAATTATCATTTTTTAAAGTCACATTCTCATTACAAAAAAATAGTGAATCAATATCTCATCAGATAATCGATTCACTATTTAATTTGATTTTTTATTCAACATCTAAATACTTAGCCAAAATCTGCAACACACCATTGTCATCATTCGAAGGTGCCTCATACTTTGCTACCGCCTTAGTCTTCTCATTCGCATTCTTCATTGCATAGCTATAACCACAAGCTTTAAGCATATCAATATCGTTTTCGCCATCGCCAAAAGCAATTAAGTCCTTTTGTTCAATGCCATAATGCTTAAGCATCTCGGCGATCCCCGCAGCTTTATTAATCCCCTTATGCACCAAGTCAATTGTCATATTACCACTGCTAGTACCGCGAATACAGTCGCCATATTTTTTATTAAAACGATCCTGAATCTCTTGGGCTAATTCATCGTCAGCCGTTAAGCAAATCTTCAAGATAGCATCAGCTGGATCAATGTCAGTAAACTGATCAATTTCTTGAACATCACGATAATAGATTCGAATGTCATCTTTATCAACCTGAGCCATACTCTTTAATACGTAACAATGGTTCTGCGCACTAACCATGATAATTGCTTTAGGATATTCCGTTTGAATAAAATGTAATAATTTTTGGGCCGTGTCGTAATCAATCGCAATTCGCTTGAAGACTTTGCCATCGGCTTCTAGAATTGCGCCATTTTCAGAGACATAATCAATTTCATCCGCGAATTCACCAAAGTATTCATGAGACCGCAACAATTGATTTCCCGTTGCACAAATAAAAGGAATTTTCTTATCTTGTAATTTCCGTAAAACTTTTGCAAATAGCGCTTGATCAAAAGTTTTTTCTGATGTTAAAAAAGTACCATCTAAATCAACCGCTACTGCCTTAAAAGGTATTTGTGTCATCTTTTATCACCTTTCTATCACAGTTTTATCTTACTATGTAGGCGATTTTCTAGCAGTATTTCTCTAGCAAAATGAAATTTCTTTCACAACTAGTCAGATATTTCATTTATTTCAAGCCTTCGGCGGGATTAATGACGGCTTTTAAGGTGAATTTTTGACCATCATAAGTCAGGACTAGGACGCCACAATTGCCAAAATGTTTCACATGTAACAGAACTGATGCAGATAATTCTTTAACCAAAAAGTTCATTATTGTCCCTGCGTGAGAAACGATCAAGACATTTTTACCATCAGGAATATCTTGCAAAATCCCCGCACTGCTTGATCCATTCTTGTTTGGACTTCAGCTTCAGTTTCAACGCCAAATTGTTTAAAGAAATCGCCATACGGCGGCTTAGGGTTCAAGATTTCATCATGTGCTTCGAAACTTCCAAAAGCCATCTCTTTTTAAATTTTTATCACGTTTAAATGGCATTTGATGATTAGTAATTAATTCTAAAGTATCAGTTGCTTGATCAGAACTAGAAGAAAAAGCGTAATCAAACTTAATATTATGTTGGCGCAAGTATTCACCGATTGCTTGAGCCTGCTTCATTCCTAATGGTGTGAGCGGTGAATCAACGCGACCTTGAATTTTATGAAATAGATTGAAATATGTTTCACCATGCCGAATCAAATAAATATTTATCATAATTTTACCCCTAATCTAATGGATAAGTATAAGGGTATTGGGCCGCATCTGGCACCTGATCCCAAGTAACAGTATGTCCTGCTCCGTGCGAACAAAAAACAGAGTTAGGCGTATTTTCTAGATCAGAAACTGGATCGTAGTTCTTGGCTTTAATAATTTCACTGGCATTATGACAAGGCAAATAACCGCTAACGACGTATTCAAGATTACCTCCACCATGAGTATAATTGCGCACTTCTGCTGCATAATCTTGCATTTCAGCGACAGGTGCAGAACCAGTGATAACTGTACGATCGCCAATATTTTCAGGTGTACTAAATTTACCATGCATGTACTGAATATCATTTAATGCACGACCCACTTGGTCTTGACCCACTTCTAGGCAGAAGTCATACCATGGTTCTAGCAAAACAGTTTGCTGGCGCAATTTTTCTTCCATCAAGCCCTGCCGCACAGCACGATAAGTTGCTTCTCGAAAATCACCACCAACTGAGTGGACAATCGATCCTTTACCGCCAATTAAAGTAATCTTCATGTCAGTAATTGGCGCAGCGGTCAAAACACCAAGGTGTTCCTTAGACTTGAGGGCAGTCATAATCTGATGTTGCCAATTCTTGGTTAAAACTTCTAAGCTGCACTTATTTTCAAAAATAATCCCGCTATTGCGCGCTAAAGGTTCCAGTAATAAGTGTACTTCAGAATAGTGACGTAGCGGTTCAAAGTGTCCAACTGCTTCAATAGGAGCAGTAATGGTTTCCTGATAAAGAATGCTGCCTTGTTCAAAAGCAACATTTAAAGCAAAACGCTCCTGCATTAACTGTTCCAAAATTTCTAATTGGATTTTACCCATTACTTGCACATGAATTCCTTGTAAATGCTCCGACCAAGAAACATGCAATTGCGGATTTTCATCTTCTAATGTTTGCAACGCCTTTAAACAAGCATGAAGATCACTAGCTTGAGGATCAACCTTATAAGTTAAAACTGGCTTAAGCAGGGCGTTTTGTGCATCCCCAATGCCAAATCCCTGCCCTGGATAAGTTGAACTCAGCCCAGTAGCCGCAACAATTTCACCTGCACCCACTTCTGTAATCGTAGAAAATTTTTCACCATTATAACTGCGCAACTGATTGATTTTTTCATCATTTAACTCAGTCTTAGCCTTTAGCTTGTCACCTAAAATTCGCAACCAAGTTAACCGCTCGCCCTTGGCATCATGCGAAATCTTAAAACAGCGCGCCGCAAACTCATTAGTAAATTTTCTTTCCTTAGTCCACTTAGCAAAGCCAGCTAAAAATTCTTTAATGCCCGTCAACTTTAGAGCAGAACCAAAATAAACTGGAAAAACCTTTCTTTGCGCAACCGCCGTTTGCACGTCATCATCCGAAATAGCCCCGCTATCTAAATATTTTTCAAGCAGTGTATCATCGGTCGCAGCAATATTTTCATAAAAATCATTGTCTAATGTCGAAAAATCAATGCAATTCTGAGTTAAATTTTTCTGAAGATCAGCCAAGGCCTTGGCTTGATCGGCGCCAACAGTATCGATCTTGTTAACAAAAATAAAAACCGGCACTTGGTATCGCTCAAGCAAATGCCACAAAGTCCTGGCATAACTGGTCACGCCGTCAGCAATTGAAATAACCAAAACAGCATAATCAAGCACGCTCAAAGTTTCTTCCGTTTGTGCACTAAAGTCGACGTGCCCCGGTGTATCAAGCAGCGTAATTTCTAAATCATCAGTCGTTAATTTTGCTTCATGAGAAAAAATAGTAATTCCCCGTTTTTTCTCTAGTTGATCTGTATCTAAAAATGCATCCCCATTATCCACTCTACCTAATGTCCGCAAGTTGCCTGCTGTATATAGCAGTGCTTCAGATAGAGTAGTTTTGCCCGCGTCAACATGAGCTACAATTCCTGTTGTAATTTTCTTCATTTTTTCACCTAATAAAAAAGCTCTGCATAAGCAGAGCCACCGCGCGTTTGCAAGTTATCGTCTTGCTACGCATGCATCCATGATCATTGGACACGACAATTTTCCTTTTCTGCGTTCTATTGCATGAACCTCATTTAGTTCTTCACGAACTAAATAACTTACTTGATAAATAATTATCATCCATAGATGTGACCAGAGTCATCGGCAGTTGTATAGTCGATGGCTTTTTATCTTAGAAATTAACCTTGTCTGGATCATTAGCCAAATTGCTTGCTCCACGCAAGCCATCAAGCTTCTTCATATCTTCTGGACTAATCTCAAAGTCAAAGACATCGCTATTAGCCTCAATATACTTAGGGTGTACGGACTTAGGAAGTGGCAAAAAGCCATGTTGCAAGGACCAGCGAATCAAAACTTGGGCTGGTGATTTACCATAGTTTTCAGCAACTGCATTAACTACTTCATTACCCAATAAACCACCTGTACCTAGAGGACTGTATGCCTCATTAAGCAAATCATATTCCTTACTTGCTGCAGTAACTTCCGGTTGCAAATCACTTGGATTCAAATAATTTTGGTTAACAACTGGTTTGACTTCCGCAGTTTTCATTAATTCATCCAAGTGCTTCTTTCTAAAATTAGAAACACCGATTGCCCGAATCTTGCCAGCTTGAACAGCTTCTTCCATTGCTTGCCAGCTTTCAGCATTTAATTCTGCCCAATGGTCACGCATCTTAGCAGGATTTGGCCAGTGGATCAAGTACAAGTCGAGATAATCTAAGCCCAGCTTTTCAAGACTGGTATCAATCGCCTTCTTAGTCTTGTCATAGCCGTGATCAGCATTCCACAACTTGGTGGTAACAAACAATTCATGACGGTTAACACCACTACGCTTAATTGCTTCGCCAACACTTTCTTCATTGCCATAAGCTGCAGCAGTATCAATATGACGATAGCCAGCGTTCAACGCAGCTAAAACTGATTCCTTAGCTACTTCACCGCTTGGAGTTTGCCATGTACCGAAGCCAATTACAGGGATTTCTACGCCATTGTTCAAAGTATATGTATCTGTTGGTGAATATAATTCCATCTTTTCTTCTTTCTTAATTAATCTACACGACATATTTTATTCTCACTAAGCTAATCTTAAACTATTGCGCAGATACCAAGAGAATAATATGCCTGAAAAATTAGTACTTCTTCTCAAAATCATTGTGCATTAATTCAACTAGTTCAGGATATGTTTCGACTTCAAACTGGGGATGCAAATTCAAAGTGTTCTTACGATGACGGTGATTATACCAGATACTATCAAAACCATATTTTTTGGCTCCTAAAATATCTGATTGCAAGCCATCGCCGAAAAAGACAGTATCATTTGGCCCAATTTCTGTACGGCTAAAGAAATAATCAAAAGCATGAACATTGGGCTTAGAATAATGGGCTTCTTCTGAAGTAACGATCAAATCGAAATAATCTTTTACGCCAGCAAGTTCTAGCCGGTGATTTTGCATAAATTTTTCACCATTGCTTAAAATCGTTAATTTATACCCCTGCTTTTTAGCAAATTTCAAAGTATCTTCTACACCAGGCAACAGTTTATGAGCTTCACCAAAGTATGAGCGATATTCATCCATCGTCTTTTGGCCATCAATTTCAATTCCAAAATGATCCAGGATAAAATCATGAAAAGTCATCTCGCTTAATTGCTCATAAGTAAGCTCACCTTGCTCCAAACGCCGCCAGAGCCCTTGATTATAAGCATGATATTGCCGCTGCAATTCGGGCGTAAGTTGCCAGTGATTAACTTTGAAAAGGCTATGTAAGGCAAAATCTTCAGTTGCCGCAAAATCAATGATTGTATCATCCACATCAAAAATAATTTGTTTGTAACGCAAGCTAGTCATCCCTTTTTATTTTAGTTGAGAAGTTAATTATAGCATGGTCCTTGATCAGCTCCTTGGTTTACACACACAGAAATTCTATCAAAAATAATTTGACATCTCTAACAGAATTACTTAGAATTTATCCAACAAGTATTTTGAACGAAAGGAAGATTTTACCATGACTAAATTTACAGTAATCAATCGTTGGCAATTCCAGCACTAGAGTTGTTTCTGTTCGTAAAGTACAGATGCGACTCATTCATCGCATCTGTGCTGGTAAATCTTCAAGAAATATTACCCGCACAGCAAAAGAGTGTGCGGGTTTTGTTTTAGGCATTTCCCAAAAAAGGAAGTGCCTTTTTTGTTTGAAGGAGTAAAAAATGAAAAGATTAATCGGAACAATTATTGCTCTTTTTGCTTTTCTGGCAGTTGCATTTGTCAGTGAAGTAAATAAGAAAAATGCGGAAAAGAAAACGCCAACTGTCGGTATCTTGCAAACAATGAGCCACCCCGCTCTAGATCAGATCCATCGAGGAATTATTCAAGGGCTTAAGGATGAAGGCTACGTCAAAGGCAAAAATCTTAAAATTGATTTTCAAAATGCTCAAGGCGACCAAAGTAATCTAAAGTCAATGAGCGATCGTTTTAGTCAAGAAAATGCTGCGGTAACTATTGGGATTGCTACGCCGGCTGTGCAATCTTTAGCCAATACTGCTGGCAACACTCCCGTCATCATGGGCGCAGTCAGTGATCCACTTGGTGCTCATTTAGTTAAAAGTCTAGCTCATCCCGGCGGCAAAATTACTGGTGTCCAAGACCGCCAACCAATCGCCAGCCAGCTGGCCTTAATGCAAGAAATCTTACCTAAAGCCAAAAACATCGGTGTCATTTACACCTCAAGTGATGATTCATCAGCATCAGAGTACCGTGAATTCAGACGACTAGCTGAAGCAAAAGGACTTAAAGTTATCCCTTACACTATCACTTCAACCAATGATATCGAACAAGTTGCCCAAACCATGTTAGGCAAGGTTCAAGCAGTTTATGTCCCAACCGACAATACTGTAGCTAGTGGAATTGCCACCTTACTTAAGGCAACTAACAGTGCCAAGATCCCAGTTTTTCCTGCTGCCGATACTATGGTTAAAAGTGGTGGTCTCGCTACCAGGTGTGTCGGTCAATTCGACATGGGAATCTTAACTGGAAAAATGGCAGGACAAATTTTACATGGTAAAAACCCTGCTACTCTTCCCGTCAAGCGCGTAACCCATTATGAAACAGTAATCAATGAAAAAATAGCTCGTGAATTAAACATCACTATTCCGAATAGTGTAGTTCAAGCGGCACAAAAGAAAGGACGGATTATCAAATGAGCTTAATTACTTCATCAATTGGTCAAGGTTTGCTCTGGGGCGTTCTAGCCTTAGGCCTCTACCTAACTTTTAGAATTTTAAATTTCCCAGACATGACTGTTGAGGGAACCTTCCCCTTCGGTGCCGCAATTTGTGTTAGTGCGTTAGTTCATGGCGTCAATCCTTTAGCAGCTACCATTCTTTCCTTCTTCGCTGGCATGGTCACTGGCTTAGTCACTGGCTTACTGTATACTAAAGGAAAAATCCCTGTTCTTTTAGCTGGTATTTTAACGATGACCGGTGTCTACTCAGTTAATCTTAGAATTCTAGGCAAGGCTAATGTAGGTTTACTTAACAAAAATACTTTACTAAACGGTCAGCTTTTACAAAAATTACCGATCAATTTTCCTACTATTGTTGTTGGTTTGATCATTGCCATTATCGTCATTGTTTTGCTAGCAGTTTTTCTAGATACTGACCTTGGTCAAGCCTTTATTGCCACTGGTGACAACGAAAAAATGGCTCAATCACTTGGGATCAATACCGATAATATGAAAATCTTAGGTCTAATGCTTTCTAATGGCTTGATCGGCTTAGCTGGTGGATTATTAGCCCAAAACGGTGGCTACGCTGACGTTAATATGGGTATTGGTACTATGGTTATCGGACTAGCTGCCATCATTATTGGTGAAGTCGTTTATGGTAATTTAAGTTTAACCGCCCGCTTGGTAGCAGTTGTTATCGGCAGTATTATTTATCGCCTTATCTTACTCCTAGTCCTCCAACTTGGCTTTAGTACCAACGACTTTAAATTGATTTCCGCTATTATTCTTGCTATTTGCATGATGCTTCCATTATTTGAACAAAAATTCCGCACTCGTAAGTTATTAAAGAAAGGCGTTGAAAAACCATGAGTACTATTCTTGATTTACAAAATATTACCACTACCGTTAATGCTGGTACCAATGAAGAAAAGCAAATCCTCAAAAATATTAATCTAAAACTTGAAGATGGAGATTTTGTTACTCTTTTAGGAACCAACGGTGCTGGTAAATCAACGCTACTAAATATTATCAATGGCTCTATTTTTCCTACTAGCGGAAAAATTCTGCTCAAAGACCAAGATTTAACCAATCTTTCTGAAGTAAAACGCGCTAAATATATTGCCCAAGTATTCCAAGATCCTAAAATGGGTACAGCTCCGCGAATGACTGTTGCAGAAAACCTATTACTTGCAACCAAACGAGGTGAACACCGCGGTCTGCGTTTAAGAGGCCTAGATAAACATATGCAAGAATTTAAACGCCAGGCGGCCCAACTCCCTAATGGGTTAAATGAACGCTTAAATACTTTTGTGGGTAATCTTTCTGGTGGTCAGCGACAAACATTAAGTTTTTTAATGGCGACAATTAAGCGCCCTGATTTACTCTTACTAGATGAGCATACTGCGGCGTTAGATCCAAATACTAGCCGCGAATTGCTTGAACTAACTGATAAAGTTGTGCAAGAAGAGCATTTAACCTGTGTCATGATCACTCACCAATTAAAAGACGCAATCAAATACGGAAACCGCACTATCATTTTAAACAATGGTAGAATCGTTTTTGATGTCAAAGGCGACGACAAAAAACGCCTAACTGAGGAGGATATTCTGCAATACTTCACAGATTAGAACGTTATTTTAGGATTATAAGTTAAGAGTGAACGACAGCTATAATATGAACACTGTGAATTTGCGGATTTTCTTATTATAATAAGAGCCGAGGTCATCGTTAAGGGACTTATACCAAAAATCTCCGCAGTTATTCAAAATGAATAGCTGTTTTTTTCTGCCCTTTTTACGAAATTCCGTAAAACGTTATTCTAGTAACATTTACCCAGTAAAAATATTTTCCTAAAAAATGTACTTTTCCCCTTGCGTTATATAATAAGAATTGTACGGAATGAGGAACGAAAAGTTCCAGTAGATAAGTGATAAGAGGTATTCATTATGTTATCAAAGAAAATGATTAAGGTTGTTTCAGTTGTCGTTGCTTCAATGGGTTTAATGAGCGTTGGTGCTTCAGTTAGTCAAGCTGCTAGTTTTGAAGCTCCTAAGCTTGGAACTGCACAAGTTATGCCAACCGATCCTTCAATCAAGAAGGGTGACAAGATTTTTGTTACTGTTAAAGACACCAAAAATCAAAAAGTTAACGTTTTGAATGCTCAAGGTCACAAAACTACTCAAAAAGTTTCTATGGGTTCAACCTACACTGCCAAAGATGTCAAAAAGGCTGATGGCAAGAAGATCGTTAAGATCAACAAGAGCCAATGGTTGAACATTAAGGATGTTGTAAAAGACTAATTCTTCTAGATCAAAAAATAAACAATTTACTAATGAATATCCAAAAAGAGAACCCTGCTCAACGGAACAGGATTCTCTTTTTGCTTAATTTGACATTTTAACTGAAATTAAAATTTATTTGTTGTAATATTGCTCTAACAACTGTTTCTCAGGATCAACATCAATTGAATAAATCCAATTATTAGTACCTTTAATATGATAAATAGCCTGATTTCCATTGAATGATGCTATTTTGGCTGCTACCATGTCAGCTCTTTTGCCATATTCTAGCCGATCAACTGTAAACTTAGTACCATTTGGAACTCTTTTTACAATTACAGCCTTATTCTCAGCAGTAGTATTTTCATCAAAAGTAAATATTGGTGCTGTCTTCTTATATGTGCTTCTAACATGAACTGTTACTATAGTTTCTTTGGCATAGTGCCTATTTACATCAGTTGATCCTGAAGCAGTATTGCTTTTAATTACTGAACTTAAGTTAGCTGCTTTAACATATTGCTTGCTTGGGCCGCCTATTCTAAAGTAACTTTTTCCATCTTTAAATTTGTAAGAACTACCATATGTAGTAATAGTTTCACCTTTATTTAATTTTCGTCTTCCGTTAAAAGAAGTGCGTTTAGTAGAGCTACTATAAATATAAGTGTTATGAGTAATTTTTCGTGTTACGCCATCGATATTTGTAGGCTTTATATATAAGTATTTACCAGTTACTTTGTAATATTGTTGGTCATTAATACGGACAGGAATCTGGTCAACGTTAATAACTTTATATGGATAAAGTTTTATGCCCGAGTTCCTACCATTTGTATCATAACCAATTGCAGTATGCATAATAGTTTTTCTAATTGAAGTGCCTGCGGCCCATACTTCATTAGGTTGAGTAGTACCAACCGTTAAAGGTGTAACGGCTATCAACGCTGCTACAGAGATTAATGTAATTTTATTTTTCTTCATCATAATCATCCTTTTCAAATCTCTACACCGCAATTATATGCTTCCAAGCCAATGAAAACATTAAAAAGAAGCCCATTAAGTGAAATGGACTTCTACTTTTGATATTTTCTTTTAATTTATTTTTTCAATGCCGTTGCCTCAGCTTCTGCTGCTGTGTTTGAAGGGGTTAATGTCAAAACTATATTAACAAATTTAACGTCACTAGCTTTAACATAGGCATCATTACCGACATCAATTTGATCAACGTTACCTGTAGCATAGAACTTAGTACCAACTAGATGATAAAATAATTCCACCTTGTTTTACAATTTTTGCGCCATTATGGTTCTGCATGGTACCGTCAGCATTATACACATCAGTATCCTTGATGAACTTGATATAACCATAATGTTCATGATTATAATCATGCTTTACTAATTTCTTATCTGCAGTTACATCAATAGCTAAAAGCCAAGTATCTGTACCTTTTATTCTGTATAAGCCAGCATTAGCTGCAGTTGATGGAAAATGATCAGCAAACGGAGTAACTTCTAGTCTATCTACAACAAACTTTGTACCAGCTTTGAGATTCTTTTTAATCGCTTGCCTTGATTATCGTAAACATTTACACCATAAATATTTTTTACGGTAACGGTTGCCTCCTCGACATTAGCATTAGTAGAGTTGGTTGGATTTGATTCAGTATTAGTACTAATAACTGGGCCTAAATTATATGATCTAATACGCATGGTGCTAGTTAAATCGTTCTATAGGTTTCATTAGTTCCAATCAACACCACACTTGAAAGCAAAGATAGCTAGCTGTGCTAATTGCTTGCCTATTTGATAATAGCCTTTTTGCTATTTGCTTCATATGTAGCCTTGGCTTGTTCTGGTGTGTTTGATGGTGATAACTTAACGCTCTTGTCTTCAAAAGAAACATCACTAGCCTTAACATATGCACCTTTATCATAAATATTTGTACTTGCAGCAATTTCATGCGATGCATATTGAATATAACTTATTTCATAACCAATAATGAATGGTGAGAGATGGTAAAATTCTTCAGCTTTATTTTCACTTGGTACCCAGATGTAAACTAACTTATCAACTTTCCAAGTTATAGAGTTCTTCTTCATCTTAGCATTTAATGAAACTCCGTTTTCGTTATATAAATCTGCGGCATTTTGGAATCTAACTAGACTGAATTTTTCATTATCATAGTAGTGCGCTGGAATATCTTTTGAAACCTTAACACCCATTGAGTAAATCCAATTATCTGTACCCTTAATGCGATAAATAGCTTGTGCTCCACCAAATTGACCAATGAAGTTTGCTACTTTATCAGCACGAGCTCCTGTTTCTTTACGATCTACGACAAACTTTTCACCATCATTAGCATCCTTAACTCTCACTACATTACCTGACTGATCAAATGTAATGATTGGTGTTTTAGTATCATCTACAGTAACTGTAGTTTCATCAGCATTTTTTTGCGTAGTGATTGAAGTTGAATTATTAGTATTTTCACCGCTTGCTGGTATATTACTACTAATGATTGGTCCCAAGTTGTATGACTTAACATATTGCTTACGCGGTCCACCTACACGGAAGTAATGCTTACCATTCTTGAACTTATATGAGCCACCATAAGTCGTAATAGTTTCGCCCTTATACAACTTCCATCGGCCATTGTATGAAGTTCTACCTGTTGAGGTGCGATAAATGTAGGTATTGTGAGTGATTTTACGCTTAACCCCATCAATATTAGTTACTTTGATATATTCATCTTTATCGGTAACTTTGTAATATTGATCTCCATTTATAGTTACTGGTTTTGGATCTACATGAACACTACCATAAACGTAATATTTATGACCGGTACTATTTCCATCTTTATCATACGCAAGTGCATTGTGCATGACTGTCTTAATAACTGAATTTTCTGCTGCTTGTACTTTTTCATTCATATTAATTACAATAATTGGACTAGCACACATCAATGCAGCCATTGAAATCGCGGTTATTTTTCTATTTATCTTCATAATAAATCTTTCCTTTTACTATTAATCTCATAGTTATTATACTCCCAATCACTCAAATTAATAAAAAAGACATTAAACATGTCTAAAATGTTTAATGTCTTAAAACTATATTTTTATTCGTTCCAGCTTACCTCATAGATCTTGTTAGAAACGGTCTTGTTCTTACCGCCAACAGTCTTGTGATATGCCACAGTTAAGTAGCAGTGATTTTCATTAAGGATTTGAATACCTTCAAGTTCAGTATGCATACCTTGACCGTAAATGTTGATTACTGAATTATTATCTAAATCAATTTGTAACCAACTTGAAGTATCCGTTCTGGCAAAAGTTGGAATCTTAAAAATGTTCTTAGTGTAATATTTATGTCCGACAGTATCAGGTGATTCTTGACTTGATACATAAATATTACCTTCGTTATCAAGATCATAACCTTGAACAGATGAATTAACAGCACTATAAAATCCTGCTACAACAAAACTCTCTAAGCATGAAAGACCATCAAGACTTACATAATCATTATTGTATTCTGCGCTATCAAGTTTATCGTTGATCAAGTTATTATCATAGATTGTAAAGTAACCATTACCCCAATTATCCATTGTTGCTAACAGAAACTTAGAATAATCTGGTGATACAGCAGCTTCCGCACGCTTCATATCATCACCTGCATAAGTTGAACCATCTGGCTTCAACAAACCACCTGCACGGTTTAAATATGCTAAACGTGGCATATCAGTATTTGAGTAAAATACTCTGCCAAGAGGACTAATATTAACCCTAGCGATTTGCTTGTCCCACTTTGGACCTGGCTTAGTGCCTACAAACCATTTACCAGATCTTCCTGAATATTCCCAGGTTTGAGTATGACCGCCAGCACTACCATACATAGTAACTACAGGCGTAGTTACATTGCCTGCATAACCGCGCAAAACGTGAATTTCCTTTTGATTATTGCGCAATTGTTCTGCATAAATATACTTTGAACCTACATTACCCTTTTGTGCTACTGCCATGTAGCCAGTGTTCAAGTCAGCTGTATGACTTGTTGAAATATTTGTTGCTTGTCTCATATCAACCATAATAAAACCTCCGAAAAATTTAAAAATTATTACTACTTATCCTGAGTTTGCTCATTCATCTGCTTAGCTACTTCCGCAAAAATGTCCTGCACTTCCTGCCTATTCAGCTTGAAGCCTTTTGCCTCAAGACTGTTCACTACTGCATTGCCAACGCGATTAATCTTCTGTTCGTCAGAAAGATTTTCCTTGTCGTACAAATTAACATAGCTTTTCATCAAGTTATCTGCAGTGTTACGGAATTGCTCCAAGCGCTTGTTCTTGAAATGAACCCTGCTCAAGATGCCAATACCTACTACGCTAATTACCCATAAAGCTAGAGTAATCAGCTCAACGTAATCATGAATATCCATGATTAAATAAATCACCTCTCTTTTGATCAAATGATCAGAGGGGGTTAACGAATGTCCATTGGACTTCACCTCTGTTTGATAATGTTCAACAAGCAGGCTTAATTTAAGTATTGACATATTAATCATTGACCAAAATACGTCAATATACTACAATAAAGGTATAAAAAACAGACTAGTGCCATTGATTCCACTACCACACAGAATTTTTCTGGTCATTAGATTGTTTTTAACTTGTTGACAGTTCATATAATATGCTTATACGAATACTATGTCAAGTAAAAATACGCTTTTTAGCGTACTTTTTTTATTTAGAAAGTGAAGAAAACCTCGTCATGATTGAGTTTGAGCGTACAAAAGAATTAGCGAAAAAAAGAAAAATGTCTTTACTAGAAGTAAATGACAAGGCAGGCTTAGGCAAAAGAAGTATCTACAATTGGAAAACCAGAAAACCGGGGATTATGGCCTTAGGTGCAGTTGCTAAGGTTTTGCATACATCAATAGACTATTTAAGTGGCATTACCGATGACCCTGCTCCACGTTTGCAGGACACTGTGAATTTGGAAGATGAGGTACCCTATTCATACTATGGTCATCCTGTTCCTAAAGAATATCTTGACATGGTCCGAGAACTCATGAAGAGAGACATCAAAGAGAGAGAAGCTAGAAAACATGGCAGTGGACAATAACTATAGAAAAAATCAACTAATCACGTATTTATTTAATTATGCTTATGAGCATGATATTGGTTACGTCTTTTTTGAATCAGATCCCAATAATCCCTCTCTTTCATTTAAAAATGAGCGAGAAATCTGTATCAACATGAATTGGCACCACCATTCACCGGAAGTACCATTTACAGTTGCTCATGAAATTGGGCATATCATGGATGGCAGGCCCAACTTAAAACAATATAATTGTTGTCTTGATTATGGCGGCCTTGATGACGAAGAAAGAGATGCCGATATTTATGGATTGCATCTGATCTATCAATACTCTTGCGGACAAGAAGATAATTTCTATGACCCAATTGCATTCGTCCAATCTTATGCAATCCCTGAAAGAATGATCAAAGAAACCTACAAAATGTTCAAAGACGAAGGCGAATTTTTCTACATAGATAAATCACAAAACACACTACATGCATAATTGCACATTGTAGTGTGTTTTTTAATGAGAAGATATTCTATTTTACGTAGGTTTCCTTAATTGCTAAAACTGATAAAGCGCCTAAGAAGCCTGAAATACCAGTGATTAACATCATAGCTGGCATAGAATTGCCGACCATTGGGAAAATTAAAAAACTGAGCAGTGATGCCACAATTTGAGGTAAGCAGATTGAGCAATTGAATAAACCTAAGTAAGTTCCCATGTGCTTACCTGATAAGGCGTTAGATACCATGGTTAATGGATAGGTATTCATTCCGGCCCAGCTGATACCAATCAAGATAAATGATAAAATCAAAAGACTTTGTGAATGAATCAAGAAGATTGAAGTGTAACCTACCCCACCTAAGAATAAACTAAGGCCATAACCTAATTTATGGTGATTGTTTGGCACCTTAGCTAAAACATAGGACCAAATTACCGCCGCAATTGATTGCACTGCAGTCAAAACACCAAACCAGTTACCGGCAATCTGGTAGCCAGCAGAAGAAGCGTTGGTGGTATGCCAAACATTTTGCGCAATCGCACCAGTGGCGTAAGTTGATAAATACTGGAATGAAATCCAGCAGAAGAATTGTACTAAGGATACTTGCCAGAAGACCTTTGGCGCCTTCTTTAACAATTCAATCCAGCCGCCACCTTCTTTATTGTCGGATTCTTTAATCCCGTGGTAGCGTGCATATGTTTCTGGATCATATTCGTGTACTCTAAAAATAGTAAAGAGTGAAGTAATTACTAAAACAGCAGCACCAACGTAGAATGAAATAACTACTGATTGTGGTACCACACCCCTTTTAGCAGTATTGGCTACACCCAAACTAGTTAATAAAAATGGGAAAAAGGCCGCAATTACCGCACCAAAGTTGGACAACATGCTTTGAATCCCGTAAGCGTATGACTTTTGTTTATCATTAACCATATCACCGATCATCATCTTAAATGGCTGCATTGCCATGTTCGATGCCACATCCAAAACGGCAATGGCTACAGCACCAAAAATTAATGCTTCAACAGAGCCATAACCTAAACCAAAACTACCAACATTTGGCAAGATAATCATGGTAATTACCGCAAAGATCATTCCGATCAATAAGTATGGCAATCTTCGACCGATTTTTGGAATCCAGGTCCGATCGGATAATGACCCAATCCCTGGCTGAACTACTAAGCCAGCAAGTGGCGGCAAAATAAAGAACCAGCCTAGTTTAGTTGGATCAGCACCCAATGTTTGGAAGATTCGACTCATTTGTGACGTTTCCAAGGTAAAGGCAATCTGAACGCCTAAATACCCTAAGCTAATCATCCAAATTGTCGTACTAGCTAATGTGGGTAATCCTGTATTTTTATCCTCCATTTTAACTTCCCTCTCTTTTTAAATCGCTTTCAATAGTTAAAATATAGCGGTTACAGAAAGAGCTTTCAATACATTTTTACCTGTTACCGGTAACTAATTTTTCTAAAATTTAGGTATTCTATTTACTCATCGTCATTATTTGGTAGTAAAATAGCTTCTATAGTTTATGGAGGTATTGATTATGCTTTCGTTATTATTAACATTACTTTTGCTCTGGCTTTTCTTTAAATTAGGAATTGGCCTCATCAAAGTAATCGGCTTTTTATTAGTTGCCGGAATTATGTTTTTCTTTTTTACCTATTTGTTGCTTCCTTTCCTAGCCATTGTGCTAGCCGGAAGCCTGCTCTGGGCCACATTAAAATAAACAAAGAAAGGATCGCAAATGTGCGATCCTTTTTACATACTTTTCAAATTTTCAGCAATTAATTTTCCTAAAATTTCGTACCCGCGATCACCAAAATGAAGACCATCATTTTTTATGCCGCGACAGATTTTGCTTAAATCACCAGCATCTTGCATAGCTTGAGCTAAATCCGCATAACGAAAACGATATTCATGCGCCACTTCTGCCATAATTTGCGTATATTCCACAACTAATGTGTTATTGCGCACACGCTGCTTGTCTTCATCTACTGCTGGCGGTGAAATTAACAGAACGTGATTGGGATAATACTGGCAAATTATTGCCGAAGAAATAAGTTCCATATTTTGCTTAAATTGCCTTGCCGGTACCTGCTTATGCATGGCTAAATCATTGGTACCAAGCAGGATTACTAAATTATCACATTGCTTTGCGCTCAACACTAATTCGTTTAATCTGGCGAAAAAGGCCCCGGAATTAATTCCCGAAACAGCCGTATTTTCTATTTCAATCTCCGGCAAAAATTGACGCAAATTCCAATTAAGATGCGGTTCATTTTTTCCTTCTTGGCGTGCAATAATACTATCGCCTGTCAAAAGTACTCTCATTATTCACTCGCTTTCTTTTTACTTTTCTTCGCTGACTTAATTCCTAAAATATCAAGCAAGAAGGTAAAGATCGGCACACCAACAATCAAGCCCCAAGTGCCCCAGAAATGTTCTGCCACTAATAAAACTAAAAAAGTATAGAAGATCGGCAATTCGGTCTTGCTGGCCATAAATTTAGGATTTAACACATAGGCTTCAATGGCATGAATAATTATGATCATAATAAAGATATAAATCACATAACGGATACCGCCAACAGAATAGCCAATAATGCTTAGCGGAATCAAAGAAATGATCACGCCGGCTACCGGAACTAAACTCAAAATAAAGACCATTAAGCCCAGGGCGATGATTTGCGGCATATGCATAAATGCCAAGCCAATCATTGTTAGTGCAGTATTACAAATGGCAATAAAGAATTGTGCTTCTAGGACTACACCGAAGGTATTGGTAAACTTTTTACCAAAATAGCGAATATCCTCAAAAAGCCATTTAAAGTATCCACTTTTAACAAATAGATTTGAGAATTCGACCATTTTATTTAATTCAATCGTATAGAAGAAACTTAAAATCAAGGACATGAAAGTAGCGATGGTTAGACTACCGAAATTGGTTACCGTATGCAGGGCAAAGGTCCCTACTCGCTTAGCTTGCGTCACAATCTCACCTTTACTAATATAACGCGTTATATAACTAGCTAAACGCGATGATTCATTTGATTCATAAAACGCCATCACTGATTTTACCATTTTAGATATTTGACCAACTAACATGGGCAAATAAATAGTAACCACGAAATAAAGCAGCGCCAGAATAATTAAATATGTTACCGCAACAATTAATCCTGTCGGCATTTTAGGAAAATACCGCTGCACTAGATGAATTAAATGCACAATCACATATGTAAAAATAAAAGTTAATAAGACCGTGTTCATCATAGCCCGCATTTCATAAAGGCAGGTAATAATTAATAGCAGTACCACAAATCGACGTAATGGAATATTATTTTTAAATTTTTGCCAGGCTGTATCCATCTTTTCCCCCAACTATAAAAAGCCGTTGCCCCTTTTATTTTATGCCTAATCCTAAAATAATGAAAACAAATCTTAAGTATAAGAATAATCAAAAATGATATTTTTCATATTCTTATTTGTTTTTATATTGTTTTTTTAATTTTAATATCATAAAATAAAAATCACATAATTTTACTTTATTTGGAGGTGTGCTTTTTATGAAAAAAGCAACGAGATATTTTAGTACGTTAGCACTTGTTTCTGGGGCAGCTTTAAGTTTGGTTGCCTGCGGTAATAATAAAAATTCAAAGAATAATAATGCAGATGAAACACATCACAAATTCAGTCAAACTGTTCCTGTGAAAAGTGTTAAAAAAGGTGGCACTTTAAATTATGCTATCGAATCTGATAGTCCCTTCACTGGTATTTTCTTGCCAGAATTATCTGATACCGTCACTGATACTGAAGTTGCAGAGCCTGGACAGGAACCTTTATTCCAAACTGATGACCAATACAAGATCAACAACGAAGGATCAGCTACCTTTAAGTTAGATCGTAAAGCTAAGACTGTAACGATTGAAATGAAGAAAGGCGTCAAATGGTCTGATGGTAAACAAGTTACCGCCAAGGATGTGGAATATGCTTACGAGATTATTGCTAATAAAGACTCTAAGTCACAACGTTACACTGATTCACTAGCAAATATTGTTGGTTTAGCTGAATGCCACAATGGCAAAAGCAAAAAAATCTCTGGTATTGAAATGCCTGATGGTGAAAACGGTCGTAAAGTCGTAATCCACTTCAAGCAAGTGAAACCAGGTATGCTTCAGTCAGGTAACGGCTACTTCTGGGAATACGCTGAACCTTATCACTACTTAAAAGATGTACCATTTTCTAAATTAATGTCTAGTGATAAAGTCAGAAAGAATCCTCTCTTCTATGGTCCATTCCGTGTAGACAAACTTGTTCGCGGTCAATCTGTTACTTGGGAACGCAATCCTTACTACTGGCGTGGTACGCCAAAATTAGAAAAGGTTACCATGTCAGTTATCGGTACTAACTCTGTTACCCAAGCCATCAAGAGTCACAAGTTTGACGTTGCTGGCGTCGTTAATACCCAATGGGAAGATGTTAAGAATGCCACTGACACTAACTTTATCGGCAATGTACCTCTATCTTATAGCTACTTAGGCTTTAAGGTAGGTAAATGGGATAAGAAGGCTGGCAAAAACGTTGAAAACAAGAACTCTAAGATGAATAATCTATCATTGCGTAAAGCTATGGCTTATGCCATGAATGTTGATGCAGTTGCTAAACGTTACTACCACGGCTTGGCCTTCCGCGTTAACACTTTGATCCCTGAACAATTCGGCAACTATACTGATAAGTCAATCAAGGGTTACCCTTACAATTTAAAGAAGGCCAACGAATTGTTAGACAAGGCTGGCTACAAGAAGAAGGGCGAATATCGCACTCAACCTAACGGCAAGAAATTAGTAATTAATTTAGCTGTAAGAAACAATTCAACTACTGCTGAACCTGTTTGGCGTAACTACATCCAACAATGGAAGAAGGTTGGCTTAGACGTTAAGTTTGTTGGTGGTCGTCCAATGGAATTCAACAACTGGGTTCAAGCAGTTCAATCTGACGATCCAAAAATTGATGTCTTCGAAGGCGGTTGGCAGCTTTCAAGTGAACCTTCTCCTAACGATCTTTACAACGTTGCTGCACCATACAACCTTGCGCGTTTTGTTTCACCTAAACAGACCAAACTTTTAGCTGATATCGACTCAGAAAAAGCCTTTAATCCTACTTACCGTGCTAATGCCTTCAAGAAGTGGCAAAAGTGGATGTATGATGAAGCATATGTTGTACCTACTACCAACCAATACTCTGTAACTGCTGTTAACAAGAAGATCTCTGGTTGGTCACTTAAGCCAAGTGCAGTTGTAACTAAGTGGTATAACGCTGGCTTTATAAAATAATTTTTTAAACAATCCTTTTTTCGATAACAATCTAAATCTACTTTTAAATTCTCATCAATTAATCTCAGAATATTCAGTAGCAAATTTGCTGCTGAATATTTTTTATTTTTCTTAACCCCTATTACTAACCTAAATTGTAGAATGCAAATCTCTTTTACGTGAAAATTTTCAATGTATAACACAACATATTGTGGTATGCTCGTAAATGTATTCATAGATAATGTGTTTTGTGAAACAATAATAACTTTTAGGAGTGAGTTTTTTATGCCTACCATAAGAATTAAACTGGATCCTGACTTCATCGATTCAGTGAAACAAAAAGTTAAACCTCATTGGGGAGAATTAGGTTGGGTTACCTACAAGAGAACTTATGCCCGCTGGCTTCCTGACCAAAATAGAGCCGAGAATTGGGATGAAACTGTCAAACGAGTTATTGAAGGCAATATTAATCTTGATCCTCGTTTACAAGATAATCCGTCTGCCGATGTAATCGCAGAATTGACTACTGAAGCACAAAAGCTATTTCGTTTAGTCTATGGCTTAGCTGCGACTCCATCTGGTCGTAATCTTTGGATTTCAGGTACTGATTATCAAAAACGTAACGGTGATTCTTTAAACAATTGTTGGTTCATCGCCATCCGTCCTCAAAATTACGGCGATAGTCATATTGTTCCCGATTATCTTGATCCTGCGCAAAAAGCCGTTTCAATGCCTTTCTCCTTCTTATTTGATCAATTAATGAAAGGCGGCGGCGTTGGTTTCTCAGTGGTCAACGAAAATATTGCTCAAATTCCTCCAATCGATCATAAAGTAGATTTAGCCGTAGTTATCGACAAAAGAAGCGCCTCTTACGCTGCTTCTCTTAAAGTCGGTGCTATTGATAAAGACGAATGGGAGAAGCAAAACAATGACGATGACACAATTTATTACAAATTGCCTGATACACGTGAAGGCTGGGTCTTAGCTAATGCTCGTTTAATCGACATGCACTTTAACGCTACTAACCCAGATCACAAGACCAAATTGGTACTTGATATTTCAGATATTCGTCCTTACGGTGCTAAGATTCACGGCTTTGGCGGTACTGCTTCAGGACCTATGCCCTTAGTCGAAATGCTCATCGATATCAACAATGTCATTAATGCGCGCGTCGGCAGTAGATTAACCGCTGTTGATGGGACCGATATTTGTAACTTAATTGGCAAAACTGTAGTTGCTGGCAATGTGCGCCGCTCAGCTGAATTAGCCTTAGGCTCTAGTGACAACCAAGACTTTATCAAGATGAAGCAAGATAAAGAAAAGCTTTACCACCACCGCTGGGCTTCTAACAATAGCGTGGCCATTAATTCTAAATTTAATAATTATGGTCCGATCGCCGACGGAATTTTACACAACGGTGAGCCTGGAATCGTCAACCTTGATCTTTCACGCAATTATGGTCGAATTGCGGATGGCTACCAAGCTGGAATTGACGAGAGTGTTGAAGGAACCAATCCTTGTGGCGAAATTTCTTTAGCTAATGGTGAGCCATGTAATCTCTTCGAAGTTTTCCCTTATGTCGCAGAACAAGAAGGCTGGGATCTTAAGGAAGCCTTTGCCTTGGCTGCTCGGTATACTAAGCGAGTTACCTTCAGCTCTTACGATTGGGAAATCTCACGCAAAATTATTCATAAGAATCGCCGAATTGGGGTTTCAATGTCAGGAATTCAAGACTGGATTTTAAATGACCTCGGTCACCGCGTCGTCACTGACTTTGAAAATGCAGTTGATGAAGAAAGTGGTCAAGAGATCAAAAAGCCAATCTATGACCCACAAGCAATTAAGCGAGCTAATGATTTATACCAAGCTGTAGTTAATGCAGATAAGGCTTACAGCCAAGAATTAGGTTGCAACGAGTCGATCAAGCACACTACTGTTAAGCCTTCAGGTACGGTAGCTAAGTTAGCTGGAGTGAGCGAAGGGATGCATTTCCACTATGCTGGCTATTTAATTCAACGGATTCGTTTCCAAGCTAGCGATCCCCTTTTACCAGCATTAAAAGAATGCGGTTATCACACTGAGCCAGATATTTACACACCAAATACAATCTGTGTTGAATTTCCGCTTCGTGCCGCTCACGCTGATAGTAAAAACTTCGCTTCAGCCGGAACGGTTTCTATTGCAGAGCAATTCGCAACCCAAGCATTTTTGCAAACTTATTGGTCAGACAATGCTGTCAGCTGTACCGTTACTTTTCAAAGTGACGAAAGCAATCAGATAGCCTCACTGCTTTACCAATACCGCCATACTATTAAGTCAACTTCATTATTGCCTTATTATGGTGGCTCACTTAAGCAAGCTCCTAAAGAACCAATCGATAAAAAGACTTACGAAGAAAGAACCGCTTTAATTACTGCCAATGTTGAAGAAGTCTTTACTAAACAAAATGATGATCAAAAAGGCTTAGAACTAGTCGACCAATCAGATTGTGCCGGCGGTGCTTGCCCAATTAAGTAAATATTCGGAGGAAAAAATGAAGAGCAAACGCAAACTTAATTTATTTTTTGCAATTATTACTTTCTTTACCCTAGCTTTAACTGCATGTTCTAACAATAATTCTGCCACCAAAAAAAGTGCAACTAACCAAATTTCAGTTAATTACACTTTAAAAGAAAATAAAAAGACTATCGGTACTAAAACCGTAAAAGTTCCTAAAAAAGTCAAGGTAATTACCGGCTTAAAAAAAGCTTGGCATGTTAAAGAAACTAAAGGGCTAATTACTGCTATTGATGGCAAAGCCCAAAATCCTAAGAAAAAGATCTACTGGACCTATACGATTAACAACAAGTTTGCCTCTAAGGGCGCTAATGAGCAAACTGTTAATAATCGAGACAAAATTAAATTCACCCTAGCAAAAGTAAAATAATTATCAGAGGAGTAAGAAAATGACTAAAACAAAATTATTCAGTTTAACTACTACTGGTGCTGTATTTGTAAGCTTGCTTTTTACTGGCGTTGCACCAACTACTAATGCGCAAGCAGCTTCATACATCAAAGTGCATTACACGCTTAAGAAAGGCAACAAGAGCTTTGCCCACAAGAGTTTTAAAGTTAAGAAAAATGCCAAAGTAATCACCGGTCTGAAAAAAGGCTGGCACGTCAAAAGCATCAATGGTTTCGTTACCAGTATCGCTGGCTGAAGCCAAAACAAGCGCAAGAACATCTATTGGACCTACACGATCAACGGCAAGTTTGCTTCTAAAGGTGCTTACCAACAACCATTACACCGCAACGACCGCGTAGTTTGGAAATTAGCTGGGATTAAATAAAAATGCTTACTAAAGAAAGAATTCAAATTCGTTCGCTGGCGCTACTAGCAATCTTAGTGGCCATGTGCGTTACGCTCAGAATTTTTAAAGTTATTGATATTCCTAATGTTCAGCCAGTAACTGACATTATTATGATTGTTACCCTAACAATGGACGCCGGTTTTGGTTTTGCCTTGTCAGCCTTAACCATGATCTTATCGAATATCTATCTAGGCTTCGGCATTTGGACTATTCCCCAAATTATGGCTTATGTCGGCTGCGTTTTAGTAGTAATCTTACTTGATAAAACTACTCCGCTAAGGCAACATTTCTGGATGCAAGTCATTGTAGCTACCCTGCTAGGTTATGTGTACGGTTTGTTAATTAACTTCGGCATGTCAATCTGGGGTGGCTGGTCATCATTCTTAGGCTACGTAGCCGGCAGCTTTTTATTCGACACCTATCACTGCTTGGGAAATTTTGGCTTTTATTTTGTTTTATATAAGCCTCTAACTTTAGCGCTAGCCAATTATAAACGAAAAGCAGGTATGATATGATCAAAATTTATACTAAAGTTGGTGATCAAGGTTTAACTAAGCAAGTCACCGGCAAGATGGTGCCAAAATATAACTTGCAAATTGCGGCTTTAGGCGACGTTGATGAATTGCAATCCTACTTAGGTGTAGTAATCGCTAATTTATCTAAAAATTGCCTAGAGCTTCGAAATGAACTACAAGACGTCCAACGCAAGCTGTACCAATTGCAAGCTGATATTGTAGTAAAGCACCATCAAGAAATTACACCTGAAACGGTTAAGCAACTTGAACAGCGAATTGATGAACTAACACCTAAAATTCCGACTATTCCTGAATTTATTTTGCCCGGTGGTAAAGTCACTGGTGCCAATCTTCAGTATGCCAGAACCATCGCTCGCCGAGCCGAACGGGCACTAGTTAAGTTGAGTTTAGAAGAACAAAAATTATCAGATAGCGTATTAAAATATATCAATCGCCTTTCCGATTATCTTTTTACTCTCGGTCGTTATGCTAACGTACTGGATAACTACACCGAGATTAAGAGCAAAACGCGTGAAGCCAATAGAATTAACGGATAAGAAAAAGTGATGATCCTATGTTAGATCATCACTTTTTTACTGTTGAAGATTGAATTTTACTTAGTTTCTTTCTTCAATACTTCTTTTTTAATTTCCATGAACTTAGGTGCATCCGTAACTTTTAACTTAGGGAAACTCTTCAAGTAACGTTTGTGGTTCCAGCTCAATTGATGCGGTTGCAACTCATCATAGTGCTGAATTACTGAGTGGCGCCAATCGCCAACCCGCAATTTGCCTTTTTCAGGCATATGGCTTTCTACTCTAGCTCTTACACGTTCGATAAAGTGATTGATATGGGCGTCCCACATCTTCGTTGTCGTATGGAAGTGTTCGACACTGATTACTGTCAAAACTAAGTCGATCCCCATGACAATCGTAATTCCTACCGCTAACCAGCCGTGCGTTAGCTTTTCTTCATCATTAATAATCTTTTGGATAAATGGCTGGACAAACTTTACTAATAAAACCACGCCAATGCCCCAAAATAATGAAATCATTGGTGCAACGCGTCCTTGAATATTTCCCCATAATTTGGAATAATCCCAAAGTTTCATATGAAAGACTATCTCTAATAGCCAACTAGCCACAAACTCAAAAATGGTGGCCACAATTGTCCCTACTATAAATAAAAGAAAGATATTGTTTCGCACATCTTGAGTACAAATTAAAATTGTCGTAACTGCGAAACCATATACGGGGCAGTAAGGACCAAATAAGAATCCCCGGTAATCATAATGGTGGTCTTTGATCGAACAATAAAAGGTTTCCCAAAGCCAGCCGATAACCGAATAAGTAAAAAATAAAACAATAATTTCTGAAATAGTGTACGGCATGTTTGTTTCTCTTTCATAATACAAGTTTATCTATCTCAATAATACGTGAAAGAGACTATTTTTGCTATTGAAAATCCTGATTTTAGTGGAAATATCTTAATTTAAGAATTTTGTTCGAATCAACTTCCCAATGGCTAGTGAAAGAATACCAACTAAACTGAGAATAATGCCTGCACTTTCACCAGCTTGAGGTAATTTGGCACCAGTTTTTGAGGTATCAGTTTTTTCATTAGAGAGTAGATGGTGTTTATTTGGATGGGTTTCTGATTTAGGCGAGACGATACTATCTTTTTCATCATTCTCATCTTCGTCAGAATCAAATTTCACTGTCCCCGAAACTGGTTGGGCCTTAGTTTTTACCTCAGTCGTCTTTGTATCAAAACCAGTCAGCCCTTTAGCAGTTGGAGTGCGTGAAAGGTCCGTATTTTCTAGGGAAGGCCGCTGCTTTTGATTTTTGACTTGCTCTTGTGTCTTTTCACCTCCTTTATCTGAAGTAGTTTCTTTTTTACCTACGATCAATTCTGCTAAACGCTTAAACCAATCTTCATTGTGCGTTTCATCAGTCTTTGACTTGGGCTTGAATGAAATTTGCTGATCATCTTGACTTGCCTCTTTGCGTGGCGGCTCAATGATAAAATCTTTATTTTCACGATTATACTTAACGTCTTGCTCATATTCCTTAGTCTGATCATCGCCAAACTTAAATGCCTGACTGACTCGCAGGTAGTTAGACTCTGTCGGTTCAGCCTTCACCTTCGTTTGATACTTAATCAGAATCGTACTGCCAGAATATTTTTCAGCTGGAAAGACCGCCGTTAACTTATTCTGCTTCAACTTAATGACACTAGAATTTTGAATAAAATCATCATTCTTAATTACTTCAATCGTATCCGGATCTAGCACTAGACCCACTGGAATTAAATTTTCTAATTTTAAGTCACCAGTAAACTTCCCCATTTTAGGATTTAGTTTTATTTCCCAGGAAATTAAATTTGTTTCTGGGTCATAATCTCCTGTTAAAACACTGTTTTGCGTTTCTTTGATACTGATCTTTTTAGCAGTCTCTGCATTCTTAGGCAATGTATCGATTTGTTCAACTGCAGCCTGTACTGTATTATTTCCTTCAATTAATAAAGCTAAAACCGTAGCACTTGTGATCAACAACTTTTTCATCCATTTTCCCTCGCTTCGAAATTCGTTAAGGAAAGTATAGCTAGATCACAAATTGAAAGATATTGTTTTTCTTAGAAAAAGAACAAAAGTCGATTTTTGTATCGCTTAAACGAAACAAAATCGACTTTTTATTCCATGAATTATTGTTTTCCCAACCAATGTAAGTTGCGCTTGTTCTTCTTACGCCAAGCTAATTCAACTAAAAAACTGATAACTAACAAGGCAATTACCGAAATCCAAGTTAAAGTTTCATGATTGAGAATTGTTTGAATAAATAATAAAGCAAATAAAGCTAAATTCAAAATGACTGAACAAACTAAAATCCAGCGCTTAGCTCCTGTCTGCTTGGCAATGCGCAAGTGACCCAAGTTGACCATCGCGTACACTAGCAAAAAGGCCAGGCTAGCCATCTCACCGACAGCTGACAAAGGGAAAATCACTACGAAAACACAAACGATCAGTGAAGTGATAAATAAGCCCCAAGTGCCACCGATTTCAGTCATTACACCAAACTGAGGTGGAATTTCTTCGATTCTAGCAATTCTAATAGCTAAATTATTATCCCCAAACATGGTCGAATTAACTGCCGAAGCCGTCGCTACTAGTGCTGCAATACTGATTAAAATCATGCCCCAGTTGCCTAATACTAGCTTGCCAGCCGTTGCTAAAACGTGACCTTGATTAGCTACCGCGCCTTGAACGCCTAAGGTCATCACTACAACTACACTAGCTACAATATAGATTGCCATAACGATTCCTAATGAAAAGAACAGTGCTTGCGGCAACTGCTTTTTAGGATTTACCATACTCCCGGCGGCGTTAGTAACCACGCCAAAGCCTTCATAAGTTACGTAAAGTAAACCTGCAGCGGATAGAACGCCAACAATATTACCGCCATTTGAACTAGTAATTGTCGGCACATGCAATTTAGTTAAACCTACCGCTACAAAGGCCAGTAAAATAAGCAATTCAAACGCAATAATTGTCGTTTGCGCCCGAGCCACCTGTTTGGAACCCATAATATTAATTGCCACAACCACGATGACAATTCCGATACTGATTGCTTTACCTAACCAGCCTGAACTGGACTTGCCCAATAACTGACAGGCATATTCCGCAAATCCGGTCGCATATAACGCCATGGCGATAATCCAACCGATATACTGGAAGACATTCATCCCGCCAGCTAGCAGACCGTCACCGAATTCCTTTAGCAAAAACTTAGCGGCTCCGCCCCGATCGGGATATTTCATTCCTAACTTGGAGTATGAATAAACTGAAAATGCGGCCACAATACCTCCAATTAAAAATGATACCGGTAGCCAAACGCCAGCAGATTTTGCGGCCAAGCCGAGCAATGTATACAGACCAGCTCCCATCATGCCACCGACACCGATAGCCGTGGCGCCCACTACGCCAATTGAGCCAGTTTTATTTTGTTTTTTCATCCTTTTCGCCTCGCTGTAAATTTTGTTGTTACTTTAATTATATAGTTTTTCAATGAAAAAAGCGGATCGACCACTTTCGATTTACTTATTTATCTTCTTTAACTACTTTCAATCGCTGCACTCTTCCCATCGCACTACCAGCACCGCAACATACGCCTAGCCATAGACCTTGCGGCCAAAAATCAAGCACATTTACTAGACTATTTTGCACAGAAGAAGTACCTAGTGCGCTACCTAATGTACCAAAAACTGCACCGATTATTCCCGCTACTGTAGCCTTTATCCATATTCTACGAATGGCTTTGGGGCGTTCATCTGCTGTAATTTCGATAGAGAATATTTTTAATTTTCGCATTGCCAAATAAGTATAGATACTCATCAACAGCATCGTAACTGCAATTGTTAATGGTAAAAACCACAAAGCTATTTCACTTTTGACAGTCAATGCCATGATTAGCGTGATAACCAGCAAGATCAGTTCCACTACACCAGAGATTACATAGGCATTATTACCAATTCGTTCAACCTCTGCTAATTGACGCTCGTCTAATTTGCTATCAATGCCATACCAATATCTGACAAACCTAAGCCATAAACTTTCTCGTCTCATCTTGCTTCATCCCCATCCCAAAACAAAGTATTCAAATCCGTCCCTAATGCATGCGCCAAGTTCAGGCACAATTCTAGCGATGGATTATACTTATCATTCTCAATCAAATTAATGGTTTGCCTTGCCACCCCTATCCGTCTAGCAAGCTCCATTTGTGATATTTGTTGTTGCTTACGATATTCTCTTACTCGATTCATTGAATTCTTCTTTATTTATCTAGTTAGGTGTCATTTATATGTGATGTTTTTAAAATAATAGCAACTTTTATAGTAGGTGTCATTTATATATGACACTTTATTGCATAAAAAAGATGATCTTTCGACCATCTTAAATGCATCATGCATTAATTAATCTAGCAGCATTTTCTTGCATAATTTTCCTTTGTTTACCTAAAAATATAATCAATGTCATAACTAAAGCAAAAACCATGCTCAAACCATTACTCAAGAGATCATTATTGCCATACCATGATAGTATTCCGCCACCACCTGCAGAAAGCGAGAATGCAATAAGATCTAATGAAAAATGTGAAAGCAATACAATTATTAATAGATACCGGAATCCTTCTTCGAATAAAATCGCTCCTAACCTCCATAAAACAGCTCGTTCAGTTGGGATAATTTCCGAGAAGTCCCAATTCCAAAATAATTGCGAAAAAGTTGGTGCAATATAAACATAGCTATGAAAGAAGGAATACCAAGCAGCAAAGAATACAGCTACTAATAAGACTATTAACTGTATATTTGAGTATCGCCTAAATTTAAGATTAAGCTTTGCTCGAATATCCCAACTTTTAAATAAGCAAAATATAATTGGAATTAACGCTAATCCATTAAGAGTTTCAGAGTGAGACCAATTTACAAAGGATGATAAGTAGTCATTCATATGTAAGTTTTCGCTAAAAAGTAATAGCACAATATAATACATTGCAATAAAAACTCTAGCATACTTATTCTTAACCAATCCCGCATTAGTAATTACTACCAGAAGCAAATAAACTAAGAATAACAAACTATAAATTATAGCTATTAAAACACTTTTAACAGGATATTTTACCAACAAAACATTAGCTACAGTATTTAAGCAATAAGTAAAAATTGCTGGTAATATCATAAGATTGAGCCATGATAGTTTTAAACTAATCTCAATTTTTCTTCTTAAAAAATTCCAAATAAGCAATAGAAGTAGTAAAAATACAACGCCTACATCTAATAAATTTTTGAATGAATTATTTATTACTAGAAAAACAGCAGCAATAATATTTAATACAAGCTCTATTAAAAATATGATTTTACTTTTCTTCATAAAATTCGCATCCCAAAATAAAAAGAGCAATGAAAATTCATTGCTTCTATCACTTAGCCCCAATGTGTATGACCAGGAGTAATGCCCCATCCACCAGGAGCATCGCCAGTATTAGGTGCCTGACGAATTGTATTATTTACGGAATATCTATTATTAGTCGCTGCAGAAGCTACACTCGAATTAAAAAACAAAGTATTTCCTAATACTACTACACCTAGGATTAACAAAATCTTCTTTTTCATAATTTATATCTCCTCGTACTGTATGAACTCAGAGTTATTCAGGTAAAACTGGATAACTAACAATAATCAAATTACTATGCCTCTCTTTCCTATGATTTTATCTACTTCTCATTCCTCAGCAACTCAATCCCCTCTCAGGGGATTAATTAGGTAAATCATTAGCAAGATTTTGATAACCTGATATTTTAAGGACATTTTTGATATTAGTTGAGACAGAAATGTTTCTTTCATAAACTGCTAAAAAATATGCATTTAATTCTCGAATAATGCCTAACTCAGGAACAATCGATGTTGTTTTAATCCAGCTTATAATTTTTAGCACAGTTTTATTAAACTCTTTACTTAACTTTCGAAAATTAAATAAATAATTAATTAATTCCAACCGTTGCTAATCTTTTTTGTTTTTCGATTTTTTCTTTATCTAGATCTTTATATTTTCTAATTAGCGTCAATACCAAAGGACTCATATTTAATACATTACTAGTTCTAATAGTATTACCTAATAATATTATTGCCTCGTCATACTGAGTCCAGTTGTCATGTTTGAAAATAGAATTAATGATTCGAGCATCAGCATTACTCTGTCCCTGGTTGTCTATCATATCCACAATTAATGTTGCTCTATCTCTCAATTCATTGCTAGAACTCTTATCTGAAAAAATTTGTCGTTTTATTTCTTTAGCAGCGATCTTATCTTTTTCGTAAAAAGCAATATTTAATATTTCTGAATAATTTACTTCTTTTTCACTATTTTCATCATTAAGATAGTGATCAACAAAATATGATAAAGAAATATTTCGTTGCTTCAATATCTCGACTAGGTTTTCGATAAATATCCTGTTTTGTCCCTTCTCTAATTTAGAATAGTGACTAACAGTTATTTTCGTCCCCTGAATCATTTGCTTTTGTGTCAAACCTAGATCATCTCTCAAATGTCTTAATGCCGTTCCGATATCCATAGTTCTCCTTAATTTATCCGCTTATATTTTCATCATTTATAATAATCATATATCGTAGAGAAGAAAATATTTTAGAGTAAAGGATTTTTTATGACTATTGGACAAGCACTACGAAAAATTAGACAAAATCTAGACCTCACTCAAAAAGAAATGGCTGCTAACATTGTTACTCGGCCTTTTTATGCGAAAGTAGAAGCGGGAAAAAGCAGAATTAGTGCAGATAAATTAGCCGCGATTCTTTTTGAACATGATGTTGATATTACTTACTTTTACCAATTATTGCGATCAACCTATACTTCAAAGCAAAAAAAGATTGAATCAGATTTAAATAATAAAATGGAACAAGCCTTCAATGTAGGAAAAATTGATGAAATTGAATCATGCTATCAAGAAATTCTGTCACAATCTCACTCTAAGATTTTAAAATTAAGAGCTATGATTTCTGTAGCATATTTAAAAAATAAATTAAACCAAATCGATCCCAAAATAAAAAAAGATCTATTCATTGAATTTAATGAAGGACAAAACTGGATGACTAATCCTGAATTACTGCGACTTTTTACTAATACAATGCCGCTCTGGGAACAAGATACCCTTGCATTTTTTATCAATAGACTACTTAACGAGGTGAAAAGCAATAAAAATATCTCCGAATTAGAACAAGAAAGATACTTGCGTGTCTTCGAGAATTATCTAGCAGTTTGCTATAATAGAAAGCTTTCTAAAAAATCACTTCAATTAATGCATGTTCCAAAAATAATTGACTACATCATGGAATCAAAACCAACCATACATTTTTTGCTTTATAAGATTGCCGCTTTATATTTAAAGAATTTATTTTTAAACAATAAAGAGGAAGCGCAAAAAATTAGAAATGAAGTACAAAAATATGGTTATCAAGATTTAATTAAAACTTGGCCCAAATAGTTTGTAAACTATGTGATACAAAATTAATCTGTTCTAGTCACTAAGGAGTAGTATTTAACCAAACCTACTAAATGATTAAAAAAGGGAGGAGGCTACAGTAATGTGGTGGCAATTACCGGTCATTATCCCAGCAAAATAATAGAAGTTTAAAAAATATTAGGAGGGATCTTTGTGAATGAAAAAATGATACTAGCAACACTTAAAAATAGAAAAAGAAACAGATTATTTCTAACATTCGAAGGAATTTACGCTATTATTCTATTGTTTTCCGTTTTGTTTTACTTTCCACTATTCATTTTAGAATTAAAAATTCAATTCATTTTGATTTCGACTTTCTATCTAATCAGTTGGGGAGTAGCTAAGTTTCACAAACGCTCCTAAAGTAAATTTTTATAAGATAAAGACCGGTTCAAACCGGTCTTTTTGTATACAGCCCTGAATACTAACTCTGCTTAATGCTAGAGGCTTTAAACATTTTAACCATGTCTAACACATTAACTAACACTATTTTATTTCTTCAGCTGCTTTACCCCATTAAATTTAACCATCAATCCAAACCGACATCTTTGAATATTCCCCACACTGATGCTATAAAGGCGTTGGAAGACAAAATTTGTTATGGTAAAATTTATTCCCTAATCAGAGAATTTTAGAAACTTCAGTGATCAAACATGATAACAGAGAATAATATAAATTATGCTCTAAACCTGGACTCTGAGCAAGCTCGAATAGACCATTTTCTTAAACATACGCACCTTTTAAGCCTACTAAGTTTATTCATACCACTTGTTGCTTTATTTGTACTGCTGCAATACCTATTTATTTCAGTTCAAAAAGCCGACTTCAATACCTGGCACGGAATTATAATTTTAGTAAATTTGGCACTAGCTATCCATATTTCAACATTTTGTCGGAATTTCAGCCCAACTAACTTTTTGGGAAACACAAGTATGCAGTTTTTCTTTACTGGGCATTTTTCAAAAGACGAATTAAATTCTGCCAATACTAAACAGTTGTTAGATAAGCTCAATAAGCAAATTGATAACTACTATGTTGAGCAGACAAGGTCCGCTAAATATGCTTTAGCTGAATTAATTTACATACTTGTAGCTCAGAATTGCCTTGTATTTGCACTCCACTATTTCCACTTTATTAATGGTGGATTGATTTTCTTGGCAATCATGGTCATACTGGCAACTTTATTAGAAATGTGGCTGGTTAATATCTTTGGCAAAATAGAAGTCGCAGCCTATGTAAAAAGAAAATCAGTTAAGTAGTAACAAAAATGCATCCCTGATTGTGGGGATGCATTTTTCTACGTAAAATTTTTATCTATACAGCCGCTTCTGCCTTAGCTTCCTTGGATAATCCAGCAAGGTCAGCTAACAAAGTGAAATCAATTTGCGTTGTCAAATTTGGCTTTTTACGCAAGAAATCAATCTCAGATGGTTTTATATTTTCAGTTGGATTATCTTTGGAAATCAATTCTTGTGAAATCTCACTGTCAGTTAACTTTGGGTCCTCCAATACGCTTTCTGCTTCTTTGACTTCTTTTTCATATTCTTTTGTCATACAAAAACGCCTTCTTCAACTCTCATTGTAGTCAGGTTTATGAAAAGGTATAGCAAAACGTACTTTTTATTGGTAATTGCTTGTTGAATTCAACGAAAATCAACGATAATCTATTTCAGTTTATATTTTGTATTAAATGATCCACCTAATTTTTCAACTTTATTTCTTTTCTTAAATTTAACAATAGTTTTCTACTAGAGTAATCACTCAGATTAAGAGCTTCTTGTATTTCAGGCTTACTAATTACACCTTTTTCTTTAATTTGATAATTCAAATTAGGGAAAGTTACCTTAAACATATGCTCTGTAACCTTAAATTCGGGTTGAGTTCCCGTCCCTTGATATGCTTTAAGCATTCGATCAATCCCAGTTCCATAATTTTCAATGTAATTCATCTTATCCAAAATATGAACTAATTGCGGATTACGAACCGCTGTCATTCCATCTTTAATTTCATCTAGTGTTAATCCATCAGGAATCCCTCCTGGTGATAGAATCTCCATACGGTCATCAACGAATTGAACTTTAATAAATGAATGTAGTAAATAATCGCGGTGAGCAAAAGCATTAGTGTACCAATGATTTAAAGTTTCCTCCCACTCATGGTTTTCTAGTTTCATCATCTACACCTAAATAAATTTTGCCACCATCCGTATTTTTACATAGAATTTTGTAATACTCAATTATAACAAAAAAGACATGGCTTTAAAGCCATGTCATAACGAGTTTATTTATGCTGACTAGAGGGTTCGAACCTCCGACCTCCTCATTACTAGTGAGGTGCTCTGCCAACTGAGCTAAGTCAGCAACTCTTCGTTGTCTTACCCGACAACAGTATTTATTAAACCATATAGATGGAAACTGTGCAAGTCTTTTTTAAAAAAATTTCAAAAAAGTTGTCTGACTATGATTTTTCTGAATTCAAGTTAAAATGAAGATAGAACTAATTGTTGATTATACAAAGGATGAAGGCTAATGATACATACTTTAGCGCCAATTACTACTGAATTAGATTGGCTACTTAGAATTATTGTCGCAGCTTTTTGTGGGGCGTTAATCGGTTATGAACGTGCCATTCAAAGAAAGAGTGCGGGCATGCGAACTCACATTGTTGTGGCCATCGCGGCTGCTTTGTTCATGATCGTTTCTAAATATGGCTTCATTGACGTATTGGGCATGCATAACATTTCACTAGACCCATCCAGAATCGCGGCTCAAATTGTTACTGGTATTTCATTTATTGGCGCCGGGACAATCTTAATTAGAAAAGAGCAGGTTTCTGGTCTAACTACAGCTGCCGGGATTTGGGCTACTGCTGCGATCGGCATGGCAGTTGGTGGCGGCATGTACTTTATCGGCATCTTATCTACTGTCTTGCTATTCTTTATTCAGACGATTTTCCATGATGATCTATTAATCAGTAAAATCACGCCACATATTCGCTTTAATATTCAGATTGTGGCTATTAATCAGCATCATATTTTATCTAAAATCAAGCAAGAACTAGCAGATAATCACGTCGAAAATGTTACTGTTAAAATTCTCGACGTGAGTGATGACCGCGTTGTTTTCTACGTTGACGGAATCATTAATAATAAAATGGATGAGAATTCTATTGTCATGAATTTACGTAAATATCCTGATATTACTCGCATTAGTTATACCCGTGGTGGTATGTAAAATCATTTTCAAGTGTCTGGGAAAAAACTAGCTCCTAGACCATAATAATAGGACGATCAAAATTCTTAAGTGAGTTTTGATCGTCCT
>NZ_CANBCQ010000029.1 GCF_947367125.1 uncultured Lactobacillus sp. | reverse complement strand
GAACCAAACAGCCTTTTAATGGTTGCTTGATTCTATTCATTTACTCATTATCAACAGGATTTGACAAAGAGCCATTATTTTTTGTCTAAAATTTCAAGAAGTAACGTTTAAAGGCATTACGGTATTCACTTGGTGTTTTATTTTTCCACTTCTTGAAATTTCTGTTCAAAACATGTGCATTACTAAATATCCCGATGTCATCTACGTTGCAGGAAATGGTGCCTTAATGCGAAAACAAGAAAAGATATATTCATTACACCAATATTTTGGCGATGGTGGCAATGGCTTGGAAATGTTAAAAGAAGTCCTCACATCTTCATTGATAATGAGAACTTCTTTTAGATTATAGCCTTTGTTCTAGCATTAATTTTTACGGTATGTTTGTGTTCACCGTGGATCATTTTAACTTCCCAAATTGATTGATCATTGTCATCAGTTAATTCCCATGAAATCGGTGTTCCTCCACTGAATTCTTTTAGGGCAATTTCATTAGCTTCTTGGCGTGAAATTGTCTTTTTTAGGTTCAAAGACGCATCTTTTTCGTAGTCATAATCAAGCACCTGCGTAGACTGACCTAGAATCTTGTTATTAGTTGCGTCAACCTGAATAGTACAGTCTTTACGGTCATCATAGCCTACTATGTCATAAACATAGATATCTTTACTTAAACTAAGTGTGATCGATTTAACTACTGCATGTGTATATAATGATTTGAATTTCTGAACGGCGGAATCCTGTGAGAGATTAATCTGTGGCAGGTTATTGCTAGAATAGCTGATCATTTTCGTTTTAGCTGTTAAATTAGTAGTTCGAATGGTAAAGTTACTTACCTTTGACGATTGACTATTTAGATAGATCGTTGCCCCAATTATCCCAATAAGTAACCCAGTAATAATGCTGCTGATAATGATAAAAAATTTTCTCATGAATTCCACCTCGTTATTATGTTCTATATGTTTACTGATATTATATATTACATAATCACAAGGTGACAGCTTATCACTAGGAGCTTTGAATTTTCTTATGTTTTTTGCTACAAAAATGCAATATTTTTAAACGAAAAGAAAAATTAATGCTAAAAGTGCGGGTAGCATTTGTACTAAAAAGATTTTCTTAGTTGCAGTGAATCCGCCGTAAATTGCTACTACGACAATTAAACTTAGAATTAATTTCCATACGTTAAAAAGAATAGGGATAGGGAAAATAAAGAAAGCAATGATCAAAATTACACCTAACATACCATTGTAGATGCCTTGGTTAGCTAGTGAAACTTGAGCAGCTTCTTGTTTAACAAAATTGCTATCCATGTCAAAAGCCTTAGCTTGTTGTTCAGGTTTACCAAATATTTCTAAGAAACAGATACCGATATGCTCAATAGCCACGATAAATGTTAAGACTGTTCCAATAAGTGTGAAAAGAGTGTAAGGACCATATTTTATAAGTTCCACAAAAATTCCTCCAAATATTTTTTCTATAATTATACAATAGATTTTTGTTGACAATCGTGATCGAATAACTTATGATTGTTCTTATAAAAAGTAAGAAGGAGGATGAATCACATGTTTAAGCATCAAATGCAATGTCAATACACTGAATGTTGTTGTACAAACAGCATTTATTTGACATGCTCTGATGTGGTGATTCATCTTAAGACTATTACTGATTAACTAGTTAAAAAGTTGTGGTTCTTAATGGGATGTATTCCGTGTTGGAGTACATCCCATTTTTTTGTTTGAGAAAGGAAAAATTATGTCGAAACTAAAGGGAGTTTTAGCAGGAGTCGTTACTATTTCATTAGGGATGCTTCTTGCAGCATGTGGTAATGGCAATAGCAGTAATAAGTCGGCAGCTCAAAGTGGCACTTTAAATTTAAGCACCACAGCTCCACTTGATACTATTGATATCAGTAGGTCTACCGGATTTGGTCAAACCGGCAATGTATTCGAAAGTTTTTATCGTCTTGGTAAAAATGGTAAGCCAACAGCTGGTTTAGCTAAAACTGGGACCGTATCTAAAGATGGTAAAACTTGGACGTTTAAAATACGTGATTCTAAGTGGTCAAATGGCGATCCGATTGTAGCGCAGGACTTTGTTTATTCTTGGAGAAGAAGCTTGAATCCTAAGACGGCTTCTCCGTATGCCTATCTTTTTAGTGGTGTAAAAAATGCTGATGCGATCATTGCAGGAAAGAAGTCACCTAACGCATTAGGGATTTCTGCACCGGATAAAAAGACAGTAGTGGTTAAGTTAAATCGTCCAATTGCTTACTTTAAAGTATTGATGGCCTATCCATTATTTGGGCCGCAGAACGAAAAAGTTGTGAAAAAGTATGGCAATAGATACGCAACCAAAGCTCAATACCAAGTCTACTCAGGTCCTTTCAAGATTAAAGGATGGAACGGAACTAATGATACCTGGTCATTTGTTAAAAATAATGATTACTGGGATAAAAAAGCAGTTAAGTTGAACAAGATCCATTATCAAGTGGTTAAGTCCAACAATACTGGTTATCAGATGTATCAACAAGGTAAGCTGGATTTAACTCCGCTTTCAAGTGAGCAAGTTAAGAACTTAAAGAGTAATAATGACTTTACTCAATATCCATATTCGTTAGTGCGTTTCTTGCTTTATAACTTTAAGGATAAAAATGCAGTTAATAGAAAGGCCTTGAATAATAAAAATATTCGCTTGGCGTTATCATTATCAATTGATCGTGATATTGTGACTAAAAAAGTTTTAGGCAATGGCTCAACTTTGCCAAAAGGCTTTGTTGCCAATGATTTGGCTGCAAATTCTAAAACAGGTACAGATTTTGCTAAAGAACAAGCAGTGAAAAATACAGTTGATTATAATCCAGCTCTAGCCAAGAAATATTGGCAAAAGGGATTACAGGAGATTGGCCAAAAGAGTTTGACTTTTGATGTTTTATCTTCAAATGATGAAGCAGACAGTGATCAATTGACCCAATATTTGCAGTCACAATGGACCAAAGAATTGAAGGGAATCAAGATAAATATTACCAATATTCCTGATAAATCAACCACTAGTCGTGCACAGCAAGGTAACTTTGATATTTATCTCTCTCATTGGGGCGGTGATTTCAACGATCCAATGACTTTTATGCAGATTCCGATGACTGGAACATCTTATAATTATGGTAAGTGGTCAAATTCTGAATATGATAACTTGGTTAAAAAAGCGGGCAATCAGGATGCTAATAATCCTGAAACACGTTGGAAGGATTTGGTTTCAGCAGCTAAGATTGTGAATGATAATCAGGCTATTACACCAATTTATCAACAAACAACAGCATATTTACAAAATAAGCGGGTTCACGGTATTATTCATAATACCGCAGGTACGCAATGGTCATATAAATATGCTTATGTAGATTAAAAAAGGGAGAGATCCCCTTTTTTGTTTACATTTTTTGTTGTAAATTCAACAAAAATTAATATAATAGTTTCTTAGGTGAAAAAATGAAAGAAGATATTTTACGTCAAATTGGCACAATCGCACGGGCATTTGATTCGATTGCTAATATTGAGTTTAAGGAAATACAGCTAAATCGTGGACAGTATTTATATTTAGTTCGCATTAGTGAGAACCCAGGAATTATCTCAGATCATTTAGCAGGAATGCTTAATGTTGATCGGACAACAACGGCTCGCAGTATTAAAAAATTAGAGCAGAATAAGCTGATTAGAAAAGAGAATGACCAACAAAATAAGAAGATTAAGCATTTATTTGTGACAGAACTCGGCCAAAAGCTGGCTAAACAAATTAAAAAAGAAAATGTTTATTCAAATGAAGCAGTTTTAGCAGGGCTGAGTACCCAACAACGGATAGAATTGGCTGCTTTGCTACAGACAGTAGAGAAAAACGCTGGTGCAAATTGGCGGCTAGTCAAAAACGGTGAAAAGAGGGAATATTGATGAATTATGAAATTAAAACAATTACAACAGATGATGTAAAAAAATTACAACAAATTTCACGCGAAACTTTTAAGACGACCTTTGATCCTTATACTGCGCCGGCTGATATGAAACGTTTTTTAGCAGAAGATTATGAAACTGGGAAGTTGATTGAAGAAATTAAATGTCCTGATAGTCGCTTTTATTTTTTGCTGGTGAGTGGAGAAGTTGCTGGCTATTTGAAAATCAATGTAGGAAGTGCGCAAACTGAACAATTGCGTGAGAATGCCTTAGAAGTGGAACGCATTTATTTACGCACCAGTTTTCAGCATCGAGGCTTAGGCAATGTCTTGTTAGATTTTGCGGAAAAAACAGCCCGTGAAGAAGGTAAAGATTATTTGTGGCTAGGAGTTTATGAAAAAAATATTCCAGCCCAGCATTTTTACAAGCGACATGGTTTTGAAAAGGTAAGTGAGCATACATTCCAAGTTGGTAATGATCCACAGACCGATTGGTTATTAGTGAAGAAATTATAGCAAAAAAAGCGAGCTTGTGCTCGCTTTTTATTAATCATCATTTTTAGTTGAAATAACTTTCTTAGTTTGTGCATCAATTTTGACTTCAGTAGTTTTAGTGCCATCACTAACTTTTACGTTCCAGTAAGCGATGTCGTGGTCTTGTTCTAGATTCCATTCTTTACCTACACCGGTTGCGTTCTTTTCAGCAATTTTTGTTGCTTCATCGCGGCTGATCAAACTGTCGAAATTTAAAGCCTTTTGATTAAGCTCGTCCAAATCTAGTTTTTCTGAACTTGAGTGAATGAGCCTACCATCATTTGCATCAATAGTTGCTGAGTATTCTTTAGTTTTATCAAAACCATCAATTTCGTAGACATAATTATTATTTTCTAACTTTAAATCAAGCTCTTTGATTTCGGTGTCTGGATATTTTTCATTAAATTTATTTAATGCGGATTGCTGACTAACTTGAATTTTTGCTCTCTTCAATTTAGTCTCGTTTTGTTTAACTGCTTTTTTAGTATTTTTCTTAGCTTTTGAGACTTTTGAAGACTGACTGCTAGATTCATTACTATTATTACTACATGCGGTAGCACCTAATACTAATGCTCCAGTTAATGCTACACTGCTAGCTAGTTTAATTAATGTTTTATTTTGTTTCATAAATAAACTCCTAATATATTAATATCAAATCTATATCTCAATATTACAGTAAAAAGGAGTATAAAAATAGCATCTAGTGACATAATGTCATTTTTTTATTACTTTCTTAAAAAAGTACTGCATTTCTGCAGTACTTTAATGAAATTATTCACCTTTAAAAGTATTATTTTCAACTTCACGAATGAAATCAGCCAAGTGTTTATAATAAACGGCAGGATTGTCGACCATGTGGTGATGACCACCATCAGGGGTAGTTACTAAGCGAGAGTTAGGAATCTTCTTTTGCATGATCTTAGCAGTTGAAATTGGCATTGTTTCGTTTTCACCGAAGGTTAATAAGGTTGGTACCTTGATCTTGTGCAATTGATCTCTAAAATGCCAATCTTTTAGCTTACCAGTGATGACGAATTCGTTGTCGCCTTGGAAGGCATTGTAGACGGCACTGCCGCCGATATCCTTCAAGTGGTAAAGTTTAGAAGGTTGCTTACGGTCAACGAAGTTAATGTTTAAGATTTGTACATCGTCTTGGTAGCGTTGGTTGTCGTAATCGTTGTTCTTTTCACATTCGTGCATAAAGTCGATTTCCGTTTGTGGAAGAACTTCTTGACGTCTTCTATTAACTGAAGCAACGTATTCATCGATTTCATCAACCATGGAAGAAATGATGGCGCCTTTTAAGTGTTGACCATATTTAACGGCGTATTCTTGTACAAGCAAGCCGCCCCAGCTTTGACCAATCAAGTAAATGTTGTCTAAGCCTAACTTTTCGCGAACTTCATCAACTTCATCGAGGAAATATTCATAAGTTAAATACTTCTTGGCGATTTCAGGATCGGAATAATCCGGTTGATCTGAATAAAGTGAGCCTAGTTGGTCGTACATGGTAACTTGAACGTTTAGGCCTTGCTTCTTTAATTGTTCTGCAGTGTCTTCCCAATATTCATGGTTGCCGCCAGGACCGCCGTGCAAAGCTAAAAGATGAATATCGCCTTCGCCTTGAGTATTAGTCCATAAGTGATAACCGTTGTCTAAAGTAATAATTTTAGTACCAGTTTTCATTAAAAGATCCTTTCTGTTTTTCATTTGAAATTAAAGATATTACTCTAATTATCGTATCTAATTGAGAAAAAGACAAGCTAGCGGTTATAATGTTTCTAACGACATAGAAAAGGGGAACTTATGAGTCTTAAATACGCTAAAAAAAGTCAGCTAATTGGCTATATTATTTTGGCCGCAATTAAGGCCTGCAATGTTGTATTTGTCGCTTACATGGTGAGAATCATGTTAAACGTAGCTTCATCAGGCTCGCATGACTACATGCACCTTGTTCGTTTGGCTATTTTGACTGCTTTAGGTCAAATGTGTTTTATGGCCAGCAATTTCATCTATGAAACGGTGAAGATGGGGATTATTCGTGATGTGAATATGACCTTTAAGCGGGCAAATTTGCGTTACTTAGTTGATCAAGGTGAGCCAGATATTAAAAGCGGCTTGTCTTTAATGACCAATGATTTGAAACAAATTGAAACTAACCGAGTCACAGCCCAATTGGATATGATCTTTCAAGGATTAACTTTTTTGGGGGCAATTACTTTTGCTTTTTATAGTTCTTGGCAAATGACCTTGGTTTTCTTGTTTGCGACGCTGGCTCCGGCATTAGTGCAAATGATTACGAGTCCGATCATTACGAGAAAATCCAAGATTTGGGCTACAACGAATGCTAATTATACCCAAAATGTATCAGATTCCTTAAATGGAGCGCAGGCAACTAAGCTGTATAATGTGCGCACTAACATCGTTACCCGAGCTGCCAATGCGGCCCAACAGATGGAAAACGCCCTAAGAAATATGACTTTGACTCAGGCCTGGGCATTAGAGTTAATCTATTCTGCCGCTGAATTGTTCTGTTTCATCGTGCCATGTACGATTGGTGGGATCATGATGATGCAAGGCAACTTAAAAGTTGGTACTTTAGTGATGATGGTTGATTTGGCCCTCAACTTTATTACGCCAATCGTAACGCTTTTTAATGAATTTAATCAGGTTAAGTCGACTGTACCAATGTGGGAAAAGACCCAGCGAGCTTTGCGGCATGTCATGAAAAATGATAAAGGAAAAATTGATCATTTTGATGGGATGCAGGTTGAGCAATTATCATACGTTACTAATAGTGACCACAAGCGAATTTTTGAAAATGTGAACTTGGAAGTTAAGCCAGGTGAAAAAGTGCTGTTAATGGCACCAAGTGGCTGGGGTAAGACGACCTTATTGCGCTTGCTGTTAGGTTTGAGAAAACCTAAAAGTGGCAAGATCCTGATTAATGGCCACGAAGTAACGGGAAATTGGGATGCAGCACATAATTATTTCTCATATGTTAATCAAAAACCATTTATGTTTGATGATACCTTGCGTTTTAACATTACCTTAGGACGTCAGGTGAGTGATCAACACTTAAAGGAAGTAATTCATGAAGCTGGCCTAGATGAACTGGTCAAAGAACAAGGACTGGATAAGAAAGTTGGCGAAAACGGCAGCGGTTTGTCGGGTGGACAAATTCAGCGGGTAGAAATTGCGCGTGCACTTTTGTCAGGCCGCCCAATTTTATTGGCTGATGAAGCAACTAGTGCGCTTGATCCTAATCTGTCATTAGGCATCCATAAGACACTTTTGCAAAATCCACGGGTAGCAGTAATTGAAGTAGCCCACAAGATTTCGCCGGCAGAAAAGGCCATGTTTGATGTGATTATTCACTTAGATACTCATACAATTGAAACTAAGATGTAAAGAGCTGATTTTTAAATCAACTTTTTTTATATAAATTAATATATAATCATTTTAATAAAAACATTTTATAAAATATATCAAAATTATTGAACTGAAAGCAGTTACATTATATAATCTAGTCAAAGATAGTTCTTAATTAGGGGGAAGAAATTATGGCTGAACCAAAATGGCTTAAGGATATGAATCCTGACGAATACTTAAAAGAAGACTTCGATGCAACAGGCAAGACTAAATATACTGTTGAAGGAATTGACAAGGATGATCCAAATTGGCTTGATAAGGCAGCTAAGAAGGTTAATGCCGCAGAAGGTGATGACTACGTTAAGCTTGATGCTGGTTTATTGACTGTTAACCAAATTAACTGGATGTTGCGCAACACGATTGGTGAAATGACTTTTGTTGATAGCAACAACCAATTCTTGTGGTACAATCGTCCAACTGATCCTAACAAGAAGATGTTAGCTAAACGTACACCAGACCAAGTTGGTGATACGATGAAGGCTGTTCACCCAGATGTCCGTGATGTTATTCCTGATGCGAAGAAAGTTGTTCACGCATTGCGCACTAAGGAAGGCGGCCATGATGATGTTTACATGCCTGTTCCTACTGGTAATTTAAAGAAATTAGTTTTGCACTACTACAAGCGGGTTGAAGATGATGAAGGCAACTACGCTGGTATTTACGAATGGGTTCAAGATTTGTACCCACTTGTTAAGTACTTCTGCGAAACTACTGGTCAAAAGTTAGTGATTGACGACGATGCCACAACTGGTGCAACTTATCGTCGCAATTCGGATCCAGATGCGGCAACCGGTGCTTCAACTAAGGCTGCAGAAGTTAAGGAAGAAAAGCATGAAGAACCAGATACTACAACTGGTGCTTCACAACATTAATTTTACGAGTGATGAAAAAGACGACTCTGATGAGCCGTTTTTTTTTAGTCGCATGATCTAACTGCAATCATGATTTCTGCAGGAAGATTGTTACTAGCAATGTTGTCTTGAGGATAGGCAAAGTAAGGAAAGACTTCGTAGTTTTCAGGAACGTGGCTATTGATGACTTCCTTTAGTTTATGATGTTTAAGGGTGCTATTTTCTTTTAAAGTTAATCCAGAATGAGAACCAACTTTTTTACCTTCAGGATCATAGTAATTGATGATTAAAGTATATTCTTCTTTTTCTGCTTTAGTAGGAAGAATTTGTTGAATAATTTTTTGGGGAAGATTAGTAAATTTATTTTTAAGCATATGTAAGTACTCGTTTGTGAATGTTTAAAGATTGGTATATTTCTATGTTAGCAGAGATGTAATTGTTAGTAAATGACATAATGTCACTTTTAAAAATAATTAAAAAATGACTCAAGTGAGTCGTTTTGTTTTGGCTAAATTAGTTTTCTTTTTTGAAGAGTTTACCTAATGTACCAGTCGCCAACGCTAAGCCAGCACTGATGAGTCCAAGGCTAAGTAAGACTGCGGCAACGCCTTTAGCTAATTTTCTGATAGCGAACTACGTTCTTTTGGTCTTAAACATTTGTATATCCTCTATTTTGGTATAGGCTATCGATTACATATAGATTAGATGGCGCGGCATCACCATGAAAAACAAAAAATGTAAGCGCTTTATAAAAAGCCGATAATTTTCAAACTGTGTTATTACCGCAAAATATAAAAATGTCAATTCTTGTATTTAATCCTTGGTCTACTATACTAGATAAAGATGCTTTTTAAATAAAAGAGCGGATAAGGCACAAGATATAGTGCTTGTGAACCTAAATATAAAAAGGGAGTAGTTTAGAAGATGGAAAGAAAACACGAGAATTATTTCGTTTGGCTATTTAATCAATTGAAGGGGTGGCCAGTTCAAAACTATTGTTTATGGTTTTTTGCCTTCGGCTTTCAATTAGCTTTATTGATTCAAAGTAAGGTTACTAGCGTAACTTTAATTACATTTATTGGTACACTTTTGGGTACACTTTGTGTGTTGGCAATTAATGCCACCAAGGCTATTAACGGCTGGTTAGGTTTGATTTCAGCTGCTTGTTTCATTTATGCAGGTTGGTCAGCTAAGAACTATCTTTCCATTTTTGAGCAAATTGCTTATATTGCCACTCTAGATTTACCGGTTATTGTTGCGGTTAGATCATGGAATGATGATACTAAGAATCACTTGCGAAAGTTCGGTGCAAAGGAATGGGCTATTGCCATCGTTGGTACTTTGCTTGTTTATTTGATTTCAGGTTACTTGATTGGTAAGTTTACTAATGATCCTCGTCCTTGGGTTGATGCAATTAGTTTTGCTATTTCACTTACTGCCGGAATCATGTGCTTCATGCGTTACAACAATCAATACTTCTGGTGGACTGCTAGTGGCATTTTCCAATTGATTCTTTGGGGAATTACTTATGCTCAAGGGGATGCCAACTTAGCCATGGCAATTAATTCGTTGATCTATGTCATTAACGATGTCTTAGCCTTTACTGTGTCACCATGGTTTAACATGGGTCGCCGCAGAGCTGGACTTAAAGAGATTGAAAAGTAAAAATTATTTTTACCATAATAAGGAACGTCATCGATTTCGATGGCGTTTTTTTCATGTGCTAAAATAGTACAAAAACAGAGGGGAAAAGCATGACCTTTTATACATTGAAATATATTCAAAACAATCAGAATACTAATCAGGCAGTCCTATATGTATTGATGCTAGTTGCAGCTCTAGCAATGGTAATTTTTGCCTTGCTTTATTTACATAACCGTTTTGCTACAAGGTATCGCGATTTAGGCATTATCGCGCTTTTGTTTTTAATGTTGTTTGCGGGGACGCAATATGAAAAATATGTCCAGATTAGTACGCAAAAGTCACAAGCAGTGCAGATTATTCCGTTTATCAAGTCAATTGCTAAAGATGAAAATGTGTCGACTTCAGATGTTTTAGTTAACTCAACTGTTTTAACTAATGGCATGATTGTCAGAATCGATTCTAAAAATATTGATTATCAATTAAATCTTAATGATGATCGCAATACTTACACATTAACCCCAGCACACGTAATTGATCATAAGGTAGAGGTGGTAAAATAATGCAACTTGACTACACACAATTATTTATTAAATTTGCTCTTGGCATTTTAACCATGATTATTCAGATCAATGTTTTTGGTAAAACCAACTTGGCACCTACAACTGCGTTAGATCAATTGCAAAATTATGTGCTAGGTGGAATTATTGGTGGTTTAATCTATAACTCAAGCATCACAGTATTGCAATTTTTCCTAGTTTTGATTGTTTGGACGCTAGTTGTGTTCATCTTGAAATTCAGCCGTGATCATAACAATTGGATTAGAAATATTGTTGATGGCAGACCTGTTCAGGTGATCAAAAATGGCAAAGTACTAGTGGGCAACTGTATGAAGGCGGGGATTTCTGCTAATGAATTAATGTTTAAGCTTAGAAGCCGTGGTATTTATTCCGTTGAAAAAGTAAAAAACTGTATTTTTGAACAGGATGGTCAATTAACGATTATCGAAAACGATGAAGCTAACATTCGCTTCCCAATTATCAGCGACGGTCAAGTGAATATTGATGTTTTAGAATTGATTCATAAAAGTGAAGCCTGGCTAGAACAACAGGTTGAAGAAGCAGGTTATAATAGCGTCAGTGATATTTTCTTAGGAGAATATATTGACGGGCAATTACGTTTAATAGGTTATTCAAAGGAAAAGAGATAAAAATGGCAGATTTTACAACAGCAAAAAAATGGTTGAAAAATGCCAATACGGTGATCATAACGGCAGGTAACGGAATGGCTCAATCAGAAGGATTGGACATTCTGAGTGAAGAAAGATTCGATGACCAATTTGGTAAAATTGCAGCTAAGTATGATGTGCATACGATTGGGGATGCACTAGATAAGAAGTTTGCTACTTGGAGTGAGCAATGGGCTTTTTGGAGTGAATTAGTTAATGAATATTCTTTGCAATATGAGCCTAGTGAAGTGATGCTGGCTTTGAAGAATTTAATTCGTGATAAAAAATATTTTATTGCTACGAGTACTTTTGCCCATTTTTTTGAAAATGCTGGTTTTAATGAAAACCGGATTTTTAATGCTTTTGGTGATTGGACGAAGATGCAGTGTTCTAGCGGGATTAACCATGGTCAAAAAGATGATCGTGAGGTAGTAGAACGCTTTTTACAGGCAATTAAGAACGATAATGTAACGGAAGACTTAGTTCCTAAGTGTGAAGACTGCAATAGTCCAATGGAATTGCATATGCCGCTCAATGCCAACTTTTTCCCAGATACTGACGCCAATGCGCGTTTTCGCTGGTTTTTAACTGGGGCAGAAGATAAAAATGTCGTTATTTTGGAATTAGGTGTTGATGAGACTAGTCCGCAATTGCTTGATCCAATGGTGAAGTTAGTTGAGCAATTCCCTAACTGGCATTATATTGCGGCTGATTTAGCTGATGAAGACATGCCAGTAGATCTTGAAAAGCGAGCATTAGGGTTTGATAGTAATGTGCACGATGTAGTGCTTGGTTTAACTAAATAAATAGGTGAAGAATGAGTATTTACATAAAAAACGGAATTTTGCATGTTCCTGGTGCCCAAGATAAGTTGCGCCAAAAAGGGCAAGAGAAGCCTGACTTTTTGACTGATTATACGATGTTGGATATTGAAACGACTGGTTTATATCCTTATCGCGACCGGATCACTGAATTAGGTGCAGTTAAGGTGCGTAACGGTCAAATTGTTGATCAATATACTAATTTGGTAAAGTTTCCTAAAAATAATTCTGTTCCAGCTTTTATTACTAAGTTGAATGGAATTACTGAAGCACAAATCGTTAAGGAAGGAATTCCAGCGAAGCAGGCAATTACCGAATTTCGTGAATTTATTGGCGATGACATCATTATTGGTTATAACATCAATTTTGATTTGAACTTTTTATATGATTTGAGTCAAAAATACGGTTTGCCAGTGCTTAATAATGATTATGTTGATGTGTTGCGTTTAGCACGGACTTATTATCCTCGTGAGCGGCATAATCGTCTGCTTGATTGTATGCAACGCGCTGGCATTGCTCAAGTTGAAGCTCACCATGGTTTACAGGATTCGCTTGATACGATTAAGGTCTACGATGATTTTGCCCAGCATTTTACTGATGATTTATTAGAAAAAGCACAGAGCAAAATCAAAAATATTGATCTAACAGGTGATGAGGTCGATTATCTGGATTTGGGGTGGCACAATCCGGTCCAAAATAAAAAAATTGTTTTGTCAGGCCACATTCATATGGATAAAGATGATGCTGGCAAGATGATTCATAATATGGGCGGCAAAGTTGATGATGAAGTGCTAGCCACGACTAATTATTTGATTATGGGCGATCATGATTTCTTTAGCAAAGATAATCATGACTTGAATACTGCACGCGATTTAATTAAAGACGGCGCCAAGATCAAGCGTTTTTCAGAAAGCTTTTTCTTAAGCATGCTTGATGATTGGGCTCGGAGTTAGAGGAAAAGATGGCACGAAGAAGACGAAAAAAGCAGGGGACATTTCTTTCATCATTAATCGTTTTACTGGCGATTTTATGGGGAATATATACTAAAGCCGGCAGCGATCCTAGTGGTAGCCAATTTTTACGTGATTTTACCGGTAATCATAATGAACATATTACCAATACAATTACTGATGCATCTAAGGCAAAAACAAATTATGGCGGTCTATCACCAGCTGATTATCAAAAACTGGCTAATTTGAATTTTAAGAGTGGCAGTCGCGCTTATACCGAGGTTAATCATAATAAGTCGACTTTAGTAAAAAGCTCATGGAAAGTAAATCGAGTGATCTATGCTAATCTTGATTCACTAAACCGAACTTCGCGTTCGAATACGGCCTTTTTGGAAAAGCGCAACGTTGCTAATGATAGCTTGCGGGTGCGGCAATATGTGGAACCAACGGGTTGGCATTACAACCACCGTAACGGCACTCAGATTTACAATCGTGGTCATTTAATTGCTTATTCTGTTTCAGCCGGAATTGATCAAAGTGGCAATTACGATCCCCGCAATCAGTCAGGCGACCAGAATAACCCGAAGAATTTGTTTACCCAATCAGCTTATTCTAATCAAAAGATCCAAACGATTTTTGAAACGAAAGTGCGCCAAGCACTGCGTCACAACAAGCGAGTAATTTATCAAGCAACTGCTGTTTTCCGCGGTAATGAATTGATGGCGCGAGGTGTTAACTTGCAGGCTGTTTCAACTGATGGCAGCTTAGACTTTAATGTCTATCTTTATAATGTTCAGCCAGGGTATGCTTTTAACTATAATAATGGCCGGGCTAAAGTTGATCGCCAAATGCAGGTCAATGAGTAGTAAAATTATAAATATATAAAATAGTATTGAAATAAAAAAGGAAGTACAAAATGAAAAAAGATAACTGTACTGCAATGTTAGTTGGTAAAGACGCCTCAATTGATGGCTCAACCATGATTGCCCGTGACGAAGATGGTTACGGCGGCATTAATGAAAAGCTTTTTGTCGTAAATAAGGCACGTCATTATGATGAAGACTATGTTTCAAAATACAACGGTTTTAAGATGCACCTTGAAGGTGACGGCTGCAAGTGGACTGCTGCACCAACTGCTGATGACACAGATGGCCGTTGGGATGAACAAGGCATTAACGAATATAATGTTGCCATGTCAGCTACTGAAACCGAAGCAACTAATGCGCGCTGCTTAGGTCATGATCCCCTTGTTGAAGATGGTATTAACGAAGATTCTATGGTTTACATTACTTTGCCTTTCGTTAAAACAGCTCGTGAAGGTGTAAAGCGTTTAGGTAAATTAATTGAAAAATACGGTACTGGTGAAACTAACGGCATCGCTTTTTCCGATAACAAAGAAGTATGGTATTTAGAAACTGGTGCAGGTCACCAATGGGTAGCCGCTCGCGTTCCTGATGATTCTTATGCAATTTGTCCGAATATTATGGTGATTCAAAAGGTCGACTTTGATGATCCAGACAACTTCATGTATTCAGCTGGTATTCAAGAATTTGTTGAAAAGAACCATTTGAATAATAGTACCGATGGTAATTTTTCATTTAGAGATATTTTTGGTACTAAGGATGAAGCTGATGCCTTTTATAACACGCCAAGAACTTGGTATGGGCAAAAGTTGTTCAACCCAAGTATTGAACAAGATCCAACTAGCCAAGAAATGCCATTTACTCGTGTGCCTGAAAAGAAAATTGGTGTTGAAGATGTCCAAAAGTTTTTATCAAGTCACTATAACGGTACACCATATGATCCAATGGATACTTTTTCTTCTGGTTCAGAAAAAGAACAAAAGATGTTCCGTTCAATTGCCTTAGATAGAAACCAAGAATCTAGTATTTTGCAAATTAGAAATGATGTGCCAGCTAAGATGGCTGCTATTCAATGGCTTAACATGGGCTTTTATGCATATTCACCATACGTTCCTTTCTACACGAACATTGAAGATACGCCATTAAACTACAAGGTGGCAGATCACACTGTTGATCCAGATAGCAGTGCTTACTGGCTATACAAGACTTTGCAAGTAATTGTTGAACCACGTTACCACCAATACATTTATAAAGTAAATGCTTATCGTGATGATTGCCAAAGCTATGCTATTGGCCGAGTGGATGCAATTGATGCCAAAGCCAAGAAGATGGACGGTCAAGAATTGATTGAGTATTTAACTAACGCCAATGATGAAACTGCTGGCGTAATTACCAAAAATACTAAAGCATTGATGAGTAATTTGGTTCGTCAAGCTTTGAATAGTTCAAAATATCAATTTGAACGTGGAGATAATTTATAGTATTAGAAGCCATGACTAATTCATGGCTTTTTTGGTACCTACCACAACATTTAGTAAATCCGAATTTTTTAAAGTGAACGAGCAAAAAATAAAACCAAATACGAACAAAAGCCGAATGCTTGCTGAAATGCTTTTGATAAATTTGGTTAAACCCCGAATCCTAGACAATAATTATTTGTTATTTTCGTATATTTAGCTTAAAATTAATAGGGAAATTTAAAATTTTAATCAATATATAGTGGTGCGTGAAATTTATGAATGATGAGAAATTTGTGGAAGTAAAGAACCTCAAAAAGGTTTATGATAACGGTCATGAAGCAATCAAGGACGTTAGTTTTTCGGTTAAGAAAGGCGACCTTGTTTGTTTGCTCGGCCCATCTGGTTGTGGTAAGACAACTATTTTAAACATGCTTGCTGGTCTACTTAACCCTAGCAGCGGCGATATCCTTTTTGATGGTAAGTCAGTTGTGAACGTAGCGCCTAAAGATCGTCAGATCGGTTACGTTTTCCAGAACTATGCTTTATATCCACATATGACTGTACTTCAAAATGTAATGTTTCCTTTGACTGTAGGCAAGCAAAAGATGCCTAAGGACGAAGCAAGAAAAATTGCAGAAAAGTATATGGCTACGACGCAGATTACCGAACTGGCCGATCAAAAGCCAGGTAATTTATCAGGTGGTCAACAGCAGCGTGTCGCAATTGCTCGTGCATTGGTCCAACAGCCTAAGATTTTGCTTATGGATGAACCTTTAAGTAACCTTGATGCACGTTTGCGGTTAAAGATTCGTGAAGAAATTCGTGCTTTAGTTAAGAATGTAGGAATTACTACTTTATTTGTTACGCACGATCAAGAAGAAGCCTTATCAATTGGTGATAAGATTATCCTCTTTAACAATGGAGTAATTCAACAAGATGATTTGGGGCAAAACTTCTATCTTGAACCAAACAACTACTTTGTTGCTAACTTTGTTGGTAATCCAGTAATTGATAATTTCAAGGTTACAGTTAAGGATGGCAAGGTTACCGGGTCAGACTTTGAACTTAATGTTGCTGATTTGGACCAGAATCGCTTTAAGCGTGAATTAACTGATGGTGAATATACCTTGTCAGTTCGTCCTGAAAATATTTTGCCAGCTCCTGAAGGTCATGTTTCAGCTAAGGTTGATGATGTCGAATTAATCGGACGTGAGCGAATTTTGAAGTTTACCCATGATGGTGTTCAAGCTCGTTCACTGGTCAACTTGGAAGTCCCAATTAAAGCGGGCGATAATATTAATTTAAAGATGCGTTTAGATCGAGTATTCCTGTTTACTAAGGAAGGAGAGCGTGTCTACTAATGAAGACTAATCAAAAAAAGGCGTGGCTCTTTTTAGCGCCAACGATTATCTTTGTGACGTTCTTTAGTATTTATCCAATTTTGCGGGCTTTTGTAATGAGTTTCCAAAGCGGTTCTTTGATTAATATGAATTGGACTGGCTTTAGCAACTATCAATACATTTTTAACGATCCGGAATTTTTGCGTGCGATTAAAAATACCATTTTATATGCTTTAATTTCAGTGCCAGTAGCCTTGGCAATTTCAATTATGTTGGCTTGGTTTATTTTTAGTCGGGTCAAGCATAAGTCATTTTTTGAAACGACTTTCTTTATGCCATATGTAACATCAACAATTGCGATCGGTATTGTCTTTCGTTATATCTTTAATGGTGAATACGGGATGCTTAACTTCTTGTTAAGAGCTTTGCATTTGCCAGCTCCTAACTGGATTGATGATCCAGCCATGTCTTTGACAACGATCATTATTTTCGGTGTTTGGACTTCTTTGGCTTTTAATATCGTTATTTTGATGGGGGCTTTACGTAATATTGACCCTAATTACTACACGATTGCTGATATGTATGGTGCTTCTGGTACGGAAAAGTTTTGGCGGATTACGATGCCGCAATTAGTGCCAACAATTGCCTTTTTGTTGACCATGAATATTATTGCAGCGTTCAAGATTTATACTTCTGTATATGCCTTGTTCAATGGACAAGCCGGTGTTGGTAATTCGGCTACAACTGCAGTGTTCTACATTTATAACAAGTTCCAAATTGTTGGTACTCCAGGTGTAGCGATGGCTGCAACAGTTGTATTATTTATCATCATCATGTTTGTGACGTTCTTGCAACGCAAGATGATGAAGAAGATTGGAGGACGGTAAAGGATGAAAAAGATTCGTTGGGGTACTTTAGTTGCCTATATTATCTTGGCAATTTTTGCAATCATTACTGTCTTTCCTTTCATCTACATGATTTTGGGCGGATTAATGAGTTTTAGAGAAACTACTACTATTCCGCCAACTTTAATTCCTAAGCATTTTGAGTGGAGTAACTATGCTAAAGTCTTTGCCCAAGCACCATTTGGTCGTTACTTCTTCAATACCTTCTTAACAGCAACTGTCACCACAGTAGTAAGTTTGTTTAACGCCTTGCTTGGTGCTTTTGCTATGGTTAATTTAAAGTTCAAGGGCAAGGGGATTGTTCAAGTAGTCTTGTTATCATTATTGATGGTACCAGGTGAAGCAATCATTTTTACCAACTATAGTACAATTGCCCAAATGGGACTTTTGAACACCTATATTGGTTTGGTATTGCCATTCTTAACCTCGATTTTCTACATGTACTATTTGCAAAGTTACTTTGGCTCAATTTCACAGACTATTTATAAAGCAGCGATGATTGATGGTGCTAGTGATTGGGAATACATTTGGCGGATTTTAGTACCAATGTCAAAGGGCGGTTTGTTCACTGTAGCTTTATTGAGCTTTATTTCAGGCTGGAATTCATTCCTATGGCCATTGTTGGTAACTAATGAAGATAGCATGAGATTGTTGAACAACGGTTTAACTTCTTTTGCATCTGATGCTGGTAGTGAAACACAACTTCAATTAGCAGCAGCTACATTAACTGTTTTGCCAATTTTGATTTTGTACTTCATCTTTAGAAAACAGATTATTCGAGGAGTAGTGCGCAATGACCTTAAAGGATAAAACGACAGTCACTTTTTATAATGGGTTAACCACAATTGGTGGACCAATGATTGAGGTAGCTTATAATAAATCACACGTTTTGTTTGATTTAGGAGAAGTTTATCGGCCAGAATTAAAGTTGCCAGATGAAAGCTACCAAACTTTGATCAAAAATCAGCTAATTGGTGATGTGCCTAACTTCTATGATCCTAAGCTAACTGGTAAGCCAATTGATACTGAACGCTGGGAGCATTCAGCAGCTTATATTTCACACGTGCACTTAGATCACAGCAAGGCACTAAACTTTTTAGCACCAGAAATTCCACTTTATGCTGGACCAATTACAGCTCATTTGCTGCCAGCATTGAATGAGAAAGGGGACTTTTTGCTTCCTGCTGCAGGACATGACAAGAGTTATACCCGTCCAATCATTGTAGCTGAATATCAAAAGACAATTAAGGTTGGTGATATTACCCTGGAAATATATCCAAGTGATCATGATGCTTATGGTGCTACGGGCTTAATTGTTAAAACACCTGATAAGCAAATCGCTTATACTGGTGACATTCGTTTGCATGGTTATCATCCAGACTGGGTGCGCAGCTTTATGGAAGCAGCCAAAGGCAGCGACATGTTAATTATTGAAGGAACCGGGGTTTCTTGGCCAGAAGAAAAGCACGATGAAAATAGTGAAGAATTTACTGGTCCTAAGAATGAAGTTGAATTGACTGAAGAGATTGTCCGTTTGCAAAAGGCCAATCCCGATCGCCAAATTACTTTTAATACTTATCCTACTAATGTCGAACGATTATTGCGGATCATCGCTGATTCACCAAGAAAAGTCGTTTTGCATGCGCAAAGGGCACATTTAATTAAAGAAAGCTTGAATGAGGATTATCCATACTACTACATGCCTAATGAAGAGCATTATGATGATCTAAATCCAGAGCTTGAAGTAAGTTATGACGAACTTTTAGCAGATAAGCACAAATATATGTGGCAAGTTGTCACCAATTATGATAAGCTTCAAAAGGGTGGTTTATACATCCACTCAAATGCTGAGCCATTAGGAGATTTTGATCCTGCTTATAAGCCGTTTGTAGAGGCTTTAGCTAACAATGAGATTGAGTATCATGCATTACGCTGTTCAGGCCATGCTGATAAAAAAGAACTCAAAGAAATCATTGCCGGAATTCAACCAGCTATTTTAGCACCGGTGCACACATTGCATCCGGAGCTGGAAGAGAATCCATTTGGAGAACGGATTTTACCTAAACGTGGTCAAACAATCACGCTTTAGTGAATCAAAAACATATTGTTGTTTAGTTTTATTTTTGGGAGGATTATCCAAATGAAGTTTAGTAAGAAACTTACTATGGCTACCATTGCTACTTTGGCTTTGGTGGGAACTGCAGCCTGTTCAAAGAGTGGAAGCAACTCTTCATCATCAAGTTCAGAAAAAATTCCATCAAAGATTACCAAGCAAACTACGGTTGTCTTCTGGAATGCTATGCCTGGAGTACAAGGTTCTACTTTAAGGCAATTAACCAATGAATTTGAAAAGAAGAATCCTAAGATCACTATTAAGCTTGAAAACCAAGGTACATATAATGATTTGCAAGCTAAGATTAACTCAACTTTGCAATCACCAAACAACTTGCCTACGATTACCCAAGCTTACCCAGGTTGGCTTTGGAACGCAGCACAAAACAAGATGTTGGTAGATTTAACTCCATATATCAACAATAAGAATGTTGGTTGGGGTTCTGCCAAGGCTTCAGATATCAGAAGCGAACTTCTTGATGGTGCCAAGATTAAGGGTACGCAATATGGTATTCCATTTAACAAGTCAATTGAAACTTTGACTTACAACAAGACCATGTTTAAGAAATATGGCATCAAGAAAGTTCCAACCACAATGGAAGAACTTAAAGATGTTTCAGAAACTATCTACAAGAAGAGTAACCACAAGGTTGTAGGTGCTGGTTTTGATTCACTTTCTAACTACTACACTCTTGGTATGAAGGACGAAGGTGTAAACTTCTCAGACAAGATCAACTTCACTGGTGCAACTTCTAAGAAGGTTATCAACTTCTATGCAGATGGTATCAAGAAGGGCTACTTCAGAACTGCTGGTTCAGAACACTACCTTTCAGGTCCATTTGCTAATGAAAAGGTTGCAATGTTTGTTGGTACTTCAGCAGGTGAAGGCTTTGTTAAGCAAGGTGTAGGCGACAAGTTTACTTATGACGTTGCTCCACGTCCTGGTAAGTACACTTTGCAACAAGGTACTGACATCTACATGTTTAACCATGCTAGTGCTGATCAAAAAGCAGCTGCTTTTAAGTACATTAAGTTCTTGGTATCCAAATCAAGTCAAATCAAGTGGGCTAACGCTACTGGTTACATTCCTGTAAATAACGCTGCGATTAAGTCTAGTGAATACAAGAACAACAAGAGCATCAAGCTTCCAGCTAAGCTTGAAGATGCAATGAAGTACTTGTACAGTGTTCCAGTTGCTAAGAACTCTAACGCTGCATTCCAACAATTGAATACTATTCAACAAAACATCTATGCTGCAGCACAAAAGGGTCAAAATATTAACAGCCAAATCGAAGCTGGTAAGCAAAAATTTGATGCTGCTTGGAAGCAATAAAACTAAATAGCAATTCGATTTTTTAAAGCAGACCGCTTGGTCTGCTTTTTTTGTATCAAATAAAAAAACGGATTGATTGAATTAATCGATCCGTTGAATATCACCTAGTTATTACGTTACAGTAGTGGATATATAGTTTTAATTGAGAAAGATTATGATAAAGCTTCAACATACGTGAATTTTGTTGTATTAGTTTTGGATAGCTTTTTTTTATTTTGCTTAACCCAAATAAAACTTTGCCAAACAAAAACGTATGAATCACTATTTAAGTTAAACGATAGATTCTTCATAAAGCACCATAACCTTAACTTAAAACTGACGTAAAGTGGAATAAATTCTTTCCCTTTTGAGGTTCAATTTCTTTCGTCTTAACGATAGCTACGTAATCCGACCATGCGCAAACGTAGGGACCGCCTTCTTCTACAAGAGGTTTAGATAAATCTAAATTCTTAATCTTAAGGTAAATGCCTTTATGTAAAACTAGGTTCTTAGTAAGATTTTTTAACATTTTGATTACCTCCTTGAAATAAATTAGATTAAGTATAATATATTATTTAAAAATGTCAATAAGATTAAAAAAGAAGGCGGAGCTATGTATGAAAAATGCCTACGCTGGATAGATGACAATTTAGATTTCTTCGATCCGCGTGTAAATAGGAAATATGCAAAAGATTTGTTACGTATTAAATCTTTTACAGAACTATTATTTTTGGAAAATATGTTTTTTCCAGAATTACCATTTATGCCACGAATTCATAGAAAAATAATAAATATGACTAAAGAAATATTAAATTCATTAAGCTTAAATGATTTTATTTTACACGAACATGGTTTTATTTCAGCTGTAGCCGTTGCACAAGAATTTGGTAAAAACAACAATATTGATCTTAGTCATGAAAAGATACTTTTAAAGGAGATGGTTGATGATAAATTTGACCTCTTAACCACTCGTTCTGCTTTTAGAAAAATAGATGTTAAGTATTCTTTGAACAAGGCAGGAGTTTATTCAAATTATAATAGCTTTTCTGATATAGCAAAAAATACAGTATTAGGAAAAGATTTTAATTATATGTATACAAATGAGATTAGCACGTATTCAATAACTCACTCTATTTTTTATTTAACAGACATGGGGAGACAAAATATTGAGGGATTTAATAAAGATAAAATATTAAATATAATTTTTAATTTAATACCTGTGTATGAATTAGAGCAAAATTTAGATATTTTATCTGAGTTAATTATTTCAAGTTATTTTTTGAATATTTCTCTGAATCAAATACAACAAAAAATGATAAGGAATGCGATAACGTTTATTTCAAGCTATCAAAAGGAAGATGGATCCTTACCAGCACCAGGGCAAATTGATGGTAAATATAGCTGTGAAGAGGAGAAATTCTTTGCATGCTATCATACAACGATGGTAGCGTTAGGAGCAGGTTTTTTGTATGAAAAAAGTGATGGAAATTTTAATTAATAAATTGGATTCAAAATATAAGGATCGAAATTTAATATTACAAATAACACGAATGTGTGAATATTATTGTGACTATAAAAGGTGGGGGAATAAGCCAAAAGAGGAACTAGGCAAGCTATTATTTAATATAATCTATTCATTTGTTGGTGGCGAGCAGAATATTCAAGCGCTACTGATGACTAATCCATTATTAATTGAGTATTTTGGTAATTGGAATAATTTTTTGCAAAAAAATTTTAGTGAACAAAAATTTTCTCAGATGTTCAAAGTGAACGTTGAAAAACTAGTCTACAGTTCAGTTATTTTGAATTTAGAGCTTCCAGATGAATTTTATCTGAAGTTATTTTATAACTTGGAGGATCGAAATCGATATAAAGAATTAATACCTAAAATTCAACCACGATGTGATTCTTTTGAAGAAAATATATTGTTTTTAAAAAAATCAGAGATTAAAGATTTTATTCGTTGTCTTGCAATAGAGAAAGATTTTCAAGCAGATACTAAAATTAAAAATCTTGTAAGTAGTTTATCATTTGATAATGACATATCTTTGTTTCTGTTATCTTCCTTTATGTTTAATATTAAACAAGGTATTTCAAACAAATATGATTTTAAAGAATTAGAACCCGATGTGATTTTTGGATTATTATTACAACAAGGAGAATAAAATGAATAAACTGGAAACAGTTAAAAAATATTTAGTTGAAAATAATGCTGTAATTTTTGCAAAGACTGTAAATATAAATTTGTTGAATCAAACAGATAGGTTAGCGTATGTAATGAAAAATAGAAGTGACAATGACAAGATTAAGAAAATTGTTAGGCTACATAATTTATCTTTTATTGAAAAACAATATTATTTAGCTATATTAGGTGACGCTAAAATTGATTTTAACATAAAACAATTACAGCTTTTAGACGATTGTAACAAAACATTATTTAGTTTAGCTAGTTTAGAAAATGAAGCTGATAGTGAATTAGTACAAAATTATTTGAGTGGACTGTTAATATATTTAGCAAGAAATTACAAAATTAATTTAGCTTCTTTGGTAGCAACTAATATTTATAAAAAAATAGGTAGTATACCATTATTGAATAATTACACAGAATTTTTATTTTTAAATATGCAAGAAGATGGGACGATAGGAGTAATTAATCCGCTTAATAAAAATCAATTTTCTGAATCAGAATATCAGAAGTGGCAGTATGCGAATACTATTTTTTCATATGTTTATTTGAAGCAGGTGGTTTAAATGAAAATACTAAGATTAGCATCTAGATCTTTACTGTCTTTCTATATAATATTGGCTATCATTAAAGCTTTTGGAAATATATCTATTGCATATATTTCAGGATTAATGATTGACACAGCTTTAAAGAGAAATAGTAGGTTTCAAGAAATTTTTCTAATTGCCATGTTAGGAATTATTGCTCTACTTGTCATTTTGATTTCTAATATATTTTTTCAATATCTAAAGTCTGACATTGTAAAAAATATTAATGTTGAACTTAAGAAAAGAGTATTTAGTTATCTTGTTTATGCTGGTAAAGAAACATATAAAAATGAATTATCTCTGGTAACGAATGACCTGAAGCAAATAGAAACACAAATCACCTTGAATTATCTATTGATAATTTCAGATGTTTGCTCTTTTGTTTTTGCTTTACTTATAGGATTAGCTAATTCTTGGATTTTAACTATTATTTTTTCTATTGCAACAATTATCCCTAGTGTTGTACAAACACACTTTACTAAGCAAATTCAGAAAACAGCAAAAAGTTGGGAAAAATCTAACTCAGAATATACGCAAAGTGCGTCAGATGCTATTAATGGTACTGAAACTTCAAGATTGTATAATACACAATCAACTCTTATTTCTTATGTAATGAAGCCAATTAAAGAATTAGAAAATAATTTAAAAGAGATGAGTTTCTCGCAAAATTCAGCATACGAAATAATAGCTTTTGTAGCTGAGATAATAGGATTTGTTATCCCGTTTTTAATTGGCTCTCTCTTAATCTTAAGTGGTCAACTTCAAGTGGGAATATTAATAATGATTGTACAGTTGTCTAATCAATTCATTAATCCAATGATCGATATATACAATAGAATAAATCAAATTAAGAGTAATGAGCCGATTTATAGGAAAATTGAGCCAGCTTTAAATTATACTAACAAGCATGAAGAAGATGCATTCAAGCCAAACAAGTTTGAGATGCTAACGGTCTCACATTTGTCTTACTCATATTCTGATACACCAGTTATTAATGACTTAAATCTCAAAATTAAAAGTAATGAAAAAGTATTATTTATAGCTCCGAGCGGGTGGGGAAAAACTACTTTTTTAAAACTGTTAATGGGTATTTTAAAGCCATTAGATGGCGATATTGTTATAGATAAGCTAAACATAACTAGTAACTTTGAAAAAAGTCATAATTATTTTAGCTATATAAATCAAAGACCATTTATTTTTGATGCAAATCTTCGATTTAATATTACTTTAGGCAGAAGTGTAAGTAATGAGTTTTTAAATAAAGTGATTAAGACAGCAGGATTAGAAAAATTAATCAAAGAAAAGGGGTGGGGCTATCAAGTAGGTGAAAATGGCAAAAACTTATCAGGTGGTCAAATTCAAAGGATCGAAATTGCACGCGCTTTATTGGCTAATCGGCCAATTTTATTAGCAGATGAAGCGACTAGTTCATTAGATAATAAATTGTCGTTAGCTATTCACAAAATCATTTTGAATAATCTCGGTTTAGCAGTTATCGAAGTTGCACATAAGATTACTGATCAAGAAAAGAAAATGTTTGACAGAGTGATTGATTTAAATAATAAACAATAATGTGGGACAAATTAAAAGTTCATTTATGGTCAATTTGATTAATAAATGAACTTTTTTGATTATAATAATTTGGTTTTCCTTATATTAAGATAATAAAATTTATAGTTTCTTCGCTGCATTGAAAAATGGTACTATTTACTAGGTAATAAATTAAAAGCTGAGGTGAGCTGGTTGATTAGACAACAGAATTTTCCGGTAAAGACAAAGTATAAGTGGTATGACATCAATAATTTGAGTGAAGAAGATAGTGAGCGGTTGCAAAAAGATTTTAATTTTACACCCGATATTATTTCCTATATTTCTGACCGTCATGAGCGGCCCCACTATGACTATGACGTGCATACTAAGAGCCACTTGCTTGTTTATGATGTACCAATTTGGCCAACTAACACAATTAAACACTTTACTTCGCATCCAATTACTTTTTTGGTAGTGGGCGAAAATATTTTTACTTTTCATACTGAATCAACCAGCTATGTGTTTGATGAATTTAATGATGAGCATATGCGGGAGCGCTTGTCAGAAGCTAAAGATGTGACAGAATTGTTAATGCTCTTTTTCTTATATTCATCACAATACTTCCAGCGTGCCGTTACACAGCTTGATGTTGAACGTAACAGCTTAGATCAAAAATTATCTGATGATATTAATAATAAAGATTTAGTAGAACTATCAAATATTGAAAAAAGTTTAGTTTATTTGTCTAGTTCAATTCAAACTGATTTAATCATGCTGCATGGGCTAAATCATAGTAAATTAGATTTTACCAAAGAAGCTAGTGAGCGTTTGGATGACGTTTTGATTGAGTCAAGTCAGTCAGCAGAAATGGTCCAGATTTCACAGCAAGTAACTAAAACTTTATCAGCTACAAGTAATAATATGATGAACAACAACCTAAACGATACGATGCAGTTCTTGACGGTGTGGTCATTGGTATTGACGATTCCAACTATTTTGACCGGATTTTATGGGATGAATGTTAGTTTACCAATCTTAAAAAACTCATTTGACTGGGTTTTAATTATTATCCTGATGGTTGTCTTAATGGTCTGGTTGGTCATCTTGATGAAAAAGCATCATTTCTTCTAAAATTGAGGCATTTCAATGAAACATAAAGTATTAATCGGCTCCTTAATTGTGACTTTATTCGCATTTATTTTATACACATCAAGTTTGAAGCGAGTAGAAAATGCGCAGTTAAAGGTGATTGAGCCTAATAGTGGCAAAGTCACCAAGGGCAAAAAGAAAGCTAAAGAGTCCAAGGTTCAGAAATTAGAAAAGCACCAAGAACCTAAAGTCAATTCAATTGAGTATTCTAACCATGTTAAAGCTAAAAAGGGTAGCAATCAAAAGCTAGTTAAGCAAATTAAGAAGGTTATGGGAATTGACGATAGTTTCCAAGTAGTGGCACAAGATTTGACCAACTCCAGTCATTATGCTGTAGTTTCTAATACTGATAAGGCACATGATGCAGGTAAAACGATGCGACTATTTTTGTTAATTGCTTTATATGAGCAAGAACAAAAGGGCAAGATGGGTGCGCGGACTGCTATTAAGATTAGCAAAAAAGATAAAGCCAAGGGTGATAAGATGTTCCAAGTTGGCATTACCTATGGTGTAAGTTATTTGCGTAGTGCAATGCTTAAAGACAATAAAACGGCAATCAATGCTTTAACAAGAAAAATTGGCATTAATAATATTGACCGAGTTGCCAGACAAATGGGTGCTACAAAGACTAAAGTTGCTAAAGATATGACCGGCCAAACAACAGCTAATGATTTAGCGCGGACAATGATCGGGCTATATCAAGGACAGGTGCTGAACCGGCAATATGCAAGTCGGGTGCTCGGAACTTTAGCTAAGCAAAGACCCAGCCTAGTTACTGGCTTAAGTGGCGGCATTTATGCAATTGGTGATGATGATTTTGCAGTGGCAATTGTCCAGAGTAATGGTCGAGCTTACTGTATGTCGGTTTGGAGTACGCAACATAAGAACTTTAATAAATTAGGTAAAACGATCAATAATTGGTTTATTAAGAAACATAAATAAGTAAAGTAATGAAGTCAAAAGCTGACTTCATTATTTTTTGTAAAAAATAAAATTATTTACACTATGTAGATTGTAATCTTCACACTGTAGGTGTATATTATTTATTATGCTGAGACAAAGGAGGGATGAAAATGGCACAGAAAAGAAATCTTGATCTAGATAAGATAATTGATCAGGCTACTAAATTAATATCTGAGCAAGGCTTAGCAGCAACGACTTTGCCAGCCTTGGCTAAGACGCTTGGTGTGCGCTCACAGTCGCTTTATCATTATGTTTCTGGGCGCAAGCAATTATTATCACTAGTTGGTGCGCAGCAAATTAAAATTTTGCGTCATCAATTGATGGATAATTTAATTGGAATGTCTGGCCGGGATGCGGTGCTTAAGTTTGCCGATATCGTACGCGATTTTTTGTTAAGTGATCCTGCTTTAGCAAGTGTTCTGTATCATTTGAATGAGTATCCAAAGGATGCCGCGATTAGTCAAGAAATCTTGGATTTAATTAAATTAGGTGAACGCCTTAATTTAAAAAGAGAAAGTGTCATTTCGTTTCATGCTTTAATTGGCGCCGTATTGGGTTACGTCTTTTTGGATAAATCGACATCTTTTTTGGATGAAACTAAGGATGAATCTAATCGGAATTATCATGAGATGATTCTGCGACTTGTAGAACCAGTAGCTGACTTACAGAAATAGGGAGGAAATAGGAAAGTGCAGAAATTTCTGAAAAATCATGTTTTCGAATTGATTGCATGGATTTTGATATTGATTATTTCTATTGTTGCTTTGCCTAATATTACTGAGTTAACCAATGCCCATTCGGACATTACACTGCCTAGTAATGTACAAAGCAATGTAGCACAATCAATTGAAAACAACTGGGGTGCGAAGAAGAAAAACACCTATGCAGTAGCACTTGTTTTTAATAAAGAACATGGCAAGCTGACTGATGCTGATAAAACAGCAATTAACAATACGCTTGACAAGTTTACTAATGATAAAAGCAAGTACGGAATTAAGGATTCATTGCTCCCTGATTCCAATATTGCTACAAGAAAGAAACTTCAATCAAAAGATGGTACAACTTGGGTAGCACAATTTAATGTAGCCAAGAGCCATGGTACGATTGAAAAAGTTTATAAGCAGATGAATCAAACGGCTAAGACACAAGGACTTAGAACTTATGTAACGGGTGCTGATGTCTTGCAGTATGATTTCTCTGCCTCTATTCAAGAGGGAATTAAGAAGACCGAAGCAATTACAGTTGTCTTTATCTTTATTGTTTTGATCATTGTATTTAAGTCACCAATTGTTCCACTTATTTCATTATTAACGGTTGGTGTTTCATTCCTTACTTCCTTCTCAATTGTTACTAATTTGGTTGAACACGCCAATTTCCCATTTTCAAACTTTACGCAGGTATTCATGGTTATCGTGCTCTTTGGTATTGGTACCGACTACAACATCCTGCTGTATGACAAGTTTAAAGAGGATCTGGGGAAAGGGATGGATAAGTATGAGGCGATGCATGATGCGCTTCGCAACGCTGGTAAAACAATCCTTTACTCAGGTTCATCCATCTTAATTGGTTTTACTGCCTTAAGTTTAGCTAAGTTCTCAATTTACCAATCAGCCGTTGGTGTTGCTGTCGGTGTTGCCGTATTGTTGGTAGTACTTTTGACACTCAACCCATTCTTCATGGCTACCCTTGGTAAGAAGATGTTTTGGCCTGTTAAGAAGTTTACAGGTGAAAGTGATAATAAGCTTTGGCATGGTATTTCAGCTTCAACTTTGAAACACCCAATTATTTACTTGGTTGTTTTAGCTGTAGTTACTGTTCCGTTCATGTTGATGTATACCGGTCATTTAAATTACGACGATACTGATGAAATCGCCGATTCAGTTCCATCTAAGCAAGGTTTGCTTGTAGTGCAAAAGCACTTTTCTAAAGGCATGGCCGAACCATCATACTTGTACATCCAAAGCAAGCATCGATTAGATAATGAAGAAAACTTGAAGTTGATTGATCAATTAACTAAGCAACTTCAAGGTTCAAAGGATGTATCATTTGCAACGTCAGTTACTGAGCCTTACGGCGAACCAATTGATATGCTTTATGTCAATAATCAATTGAACACTGTTAATGACGGTGTTGATCAAGCTCGTTCAGGTTTGGGCAAATTGAGTAAGGGTGCCAACAAGGTTGCTAATGGTGCCAACAGTTTGAAGGATGGTGCAGATCAACTTCATGATGGTACCGGCCGTTTGGCAAGTGGCGCTAGTCAATTAGTTGGTGGTGCTAGTCGTTTGCAAAATGGTGCTAGCCAATTACAAAGCGGCGCAACTCGTTTGCAAAGCGGTTCAAGCCAATTAGTTAGCGGTGCAGATCGTTTACGTAACGGTGCCGGTCAATTACAAAGTGGTGCAGTACGTTTACAAACAGGTGCTGGTCGTTTGGCAAGTGGTACTCACGCACTTCAAAGTGGTGCAAGCAGCTTAGTTAGCGGTGCAAATCGCTTAAAGAATGGTGCTAACAGCTTGCAAAGTGGTACCCAACAAATGGTTAACCAATTACAACAATTGAGTTCACAACTTTCAACTCAATTGAGTGGTTCAAACAAACAACAACTCGCTCAACTTCAAACTGCTTTGCCACAAATTAACAGTGGTATTCAACAATTGAATCAAGCTATTGGCGGTGGGGTTGATACTTCATCATTAACTAATAGTTTAGCTACAGTTCAAAAACAAGCTGCAGATCTTGAAAATAGCTTGAAAGAATTACAAAGCGCAGCAGGTAGTGCTGGTTCAAGTTCAGTAAATCAATCTGAAGTTCAATCAGCAATTTCATCAGCAGTTTCATCAGCAGTACAATCAGTACCAGCTGATCAAAGACAAGCTGCTCAAGAAGCAGCAACTAAGGCTGCCACTCAAGCAGTTGAATCTGTTGTTCAAAAGGCTCAATCAGGTGCTAATACTGATAAGATGAAGTCAGCCATGGCAAACGCTACTTCAGCAGCTCAGGGCTTACAAAGTTCAATGGCTGCACTACAACAAAGCAACTTGATGGATCAACTTCAAACTTTGAAGACTCAGGTTAATACTTTAGCTCAAGCTTCTAACAAGGCACTTCCAGGTGCAGCTACTGCTTTGAACCAATTAAGCTCAGGCTTGACGCAAGTTCAATCAGCTGCTTCACAAGGTGTGGCAGGCGCACAAAGACTTAATTCAGGTGCTGGTCAATTAAGCAGTGGCTTAGGTTCACTTTCGTCAGGCGCTAGTCGTCTTGGTGCGGGTATAGACCGACTTAACAATGGCGCGGGTCAATTGAACACAGGTCTTGGTACTTTAGCAAATGGTGCTGGTACTTTGAATAATGGCCTTGGTACTTTAGCAAACGGTGCCGGTACTTTGAACAATGGTCTTGGTACTCTTGCTAATGGTGCCGGTCAACTTAACAGTGGTGTTGGTCAATTAGCTAGCCAAGCTCCAGCTCTTGTTTCAGGTGTAGATCAACTTAACAACGGTGCTGGTCAACTTAGCGAAGGTGCTGGCAAGTTAGCTAACAAGGTTCCTGAATTAACTTCAGGTATTGATACTGTTAATAGTGGTTTGGGCCAAGGTGAAACTTACCTCAGAGGCTTAGGTTCATCAGCTGCCGCTGATACTTTCTATATCCCTAAGGAATTCTTAAAGAATGATATGTTTAAGAAGTCAATGGATGTTTACCTCAGCCCAGACAAGAAGTCAGCTCAAATTATTGTTGTCTTCAACTCAAACCCAAGTGCAACTGAAGCTACAAATGAATCACAAGAATTGAGTGCAATGGCTAAGAAGTCATTCCAAGGTACTGCACTTAAGAATGCTAAGGTAGCTATGGGTGGTCAAAGTTCAAAGATCAAGGATACTAAGACGGTTGCTAGTGGTGACTTCCTTAGAACTGCTGCAATCATGTTGATTGGTATCGGTATTGCCTTGATGTTTGTAACTCGTTCATTATTGCAACCTGTTTACATTCTTGGTACTTTGCTGATCGCATACCTCTGCTCATTGTCTATTAACCAATGGATCGTTAAGGCAGTTCTTGGCAGAGACATGCTTACTTGGAATACTCCATTCTTCAGCTTTATCATGTTGATTGCTTTGGGTGTTGACTACAGTATTTTCCTCATGACACGTTATCGTGAACTTGAGACTGAAGGCTACACTACTCCAAGTTCAAGAATCTTAAAGGCATGTACCATCATTGGTACGGTGGTTATCTCAGCCGCAATTATCTTGGGTGGTACGTTTGCAGCCCTCATTCCATCAGGTATTCCAACTTTGATTGAAGTTGCCTTGACTGTGGATGTTGGTTTATTGATCTTAGTCTTCATTTTGCCAATTACTTTGTCAGCTGCTACTAAGTTGACTTATGAAGGAATTGATTTCAGTAAGTTCACTAAGAGAAAGAAACAAAATTAATTAATAAAGCGAAATAAGCTCTACAAATTTCCCGTAGAGCTTATTTTTTGCTCTCTAATGATATTTTTCTTTAAAAACGATTAATCATACTTGATTTGATTAAACAAATCAGATAGTAATTATTTGCATTTTGATACATGTTATAATTAGCGTTAACAAATCAAAATAGAAGGGGCTTTTAATAATATGACTACTTGTCCAAATTGTGGCCAGCAAATTAATGAAAATGACGAGATTTGTCCTAACTGTGGTTTTAATTTGAAGAAATATCGCGATGATTTTTTCACAGATCAACATCAAAAGGCTAAATTTAAACAGCCAAATGAGGGTGAAAAGATTATTAGTCGTGCGGCCTATCGTGAGGAGTTTATTCCTGAAAAGCAGAACACTACGGTTCAAAGAATGATTGCTTGGATTAGGAAAAATGCTACTTTGGTATTTTTGCTTGGTGTTTTTCTCTTAATCTTAATGAGTTTTTCAAGAACAGCAGGCTGGATTAGCTTCTTTGCATTGTTGGTTTGGCTCTATGTTGTCTGCGATCGTAAGGAGAAAATTGAGCAATATACGGTAGACCAACGTTTAACCCAAAAATTGGATCAAGTTGGCTCAAATATTTTTAATCGAGTTGATGCAGGTGAAGTTAAGGTAAAGCAGCGAAATCAAGAATTCGTTCAGAAACATCCTCGTGTAGAAAATCATGTACGTGAAATTAAGGATGGTCGAAAGCATCATTTTAATTACATTCAACTTTCAGTCATTTTAACGGCTTTAATTAGTTTGATTGTGCTTTTTACTGATTCAGGAGCCTCAGTTTCTGCTGTCGGTTATACGCAAAGAATGTCTATTTCTAATGTTTTGTTTAGTCTGACGGGGCGTTTGCTTTCATCAGGAACAACTTCTTGGTACGCAATTATTCTTTATGGAGTTTGGCTATTGCTCTTCTTAATTCCAATTTTCATCATTTACAATATCCTGAAAAATACTAAGGGTAGCCAAATGCTTGCTTTTGTCCTTTCTTTAATTGAATCAGTCTTTTTGATTTATATGGTTTTAGAAATGACCAGAGCAGTTCATGCTTCATCTAGCGTGCTAGCACAACTAACTAGTCAATTTTTATCATATGCAGTTTCTTTAGGAGCTTCTACGTACTTTATGATTTTAGCTAGTGTATTAACTACAATTTTGGCTGGCTATAATCTCTTTAAACGAAATGAATTGAAAAATGCGTAAAAAAATACGCTGGTTAGGTTGCCAGCGTATTTCTTTTACCTAAAATTTCTGATTATTGGTTGTTTTTAGTGACATCGATTACTAGATGTTCATTTACAAAGGCCATCATACCTAAGTCGCTTAATTCACGACCATAGCCGGATTTCTTGACACCACCGAATGGCAATTCACCAGAAGTAATCCAGCGGCCGTTGATTACGGTCATGCCAGTTTCGATTTGAGCGGCGACTTTTTGTGCTCGTTCAATATCGTTGGAGATGACAGATGAACCTAAGCCATAGCTTGAATCGTTAGCGAGTTGGATTGCGGCGTCATCATCGTCAACGACCAAGACTTCTGCTACTGGGCCGAATAATTCTTCGTCAAAAATCGGATTATCGTGGTCAATATTAGTTAAAATGATTGGTCTGAAGAAGGCACCCTTAGAGTCGATTTCTGGATATTGATAAAAGACTTTGGCACCAGCGTCAGTAGCCTTTTTAACTTGCTTTTCTAATTTTTCTTTAGCTCGTTCAGAATTCATTGGTGGCAAAGTTGTGTCGGCTTCAAGCGGATCGCCAGCCTTAAGGCTAGAGAAGACATTTTTCAAAGCATGGAGTACTTCATCATAGCGAGATTTTTCAACGATAATTCTCTTAGATGAAGTACATACTTGGCCATCATTATAAGTTCTAGCATCGCCTAAAACGTTGCGCAATACTTGTGGATTGGCATCGTCTAAGACGATAAAGGCGTCATTGCCGCCAAGCTCCATGGTTGATTTCTTTAAATTTTTACCGGCAGCTTCGGCAACAGCTGAGCCACCGCGCTCAGACCCGGTTAAGGCAACGCCTTGAATTCTTGGATCGGCGATAATATCAGCTAATTGGTCGTAGCTTGGGTAAAGGTTAATTAAGCTGCCTTCAGGAGCGCCAGCCCGTTTGATAATTTTGGCAGTTAAAGCGGCAGAGCCAGGGACATTGTGGGCGTGCTTTAATAAAATTGGATTCCCGACGATAAAGTTAGGTGCAAAAACACGGATCACTTGATAAAGTGGGAAGTTCCATGGTTCACAGGCCATGATGACACCAGTTGCTTGCTTTAAGTAATAGGCATCCCCTAAGTCTGATTTTACTGGAGTAGGAGCTAACATCTTGACGCCATTTTTAGCGTAGTAATCACAAATTGAAGCACATAGTTCAACTTCTTCTTTTGATTCACGCAAAAGTTTTCCCATTTCAAGGGTCATCATTTTGGCTAAATCGTCCTCATGTTCGCGCAAAGCATCTGCTACTTTGTGTAATTGACGTGCACGAGTTTCAGGAGCTTCATGGCGCCATTTTTTATATAGAGCATGGGCTAAATTAATGGCATCGTCAATTTGCTTGGCGGTTGGATTATCATAGCTGGCGAATTCTTGATTAGTGTATGGATTAATTGATTGATATCTAGACAATTTTTGCCTCCAAATTATAAGTTTAATATTTATGTTTAATAAGTCATGTATTTATTATAAAGCGTTTACAGAAAAAACGCAGTTAATTTGTGCTTTTAGTTGTGAAAAATGCATGCTAAAATATTAGCCAAATTAGTTTTTTGAATAGAAAAGGAAACATTAATGAATCATCAAATCCCCACCGCAACTATTTATTTAGGTACGCCATTTTTTAATGAGGAACAGCAAGAACGCGTTAAGCAAGCTCGAGCTTTATTAGAACAAAATCCAACGGTTTTACGCGTTCATTTCCCTTTTGATCAAAATTATGTGGACCCAAATGAAACAGAGGCACAGAAGCAAGGTATTCGAAGTTTAAACTGGCAACTTGCAACATATAATAATGATCTTAATGGCGTAATCAATGCAAGCTGCGGCGTGTTTTTATACGACATGGACGAACTAGATGATGGCTGTGCATTTGAAATTGGCTTTATGCGCGCCTATCATAAGCCAGTAGTGTTAGTTCCATTTACTAATCATCCTGAAAAAGATAAACGATTGAATCTAATGCTGGCCCAAGGTGTTACAGCCTTGATCGACGGCAACACCGAATTAGATCAGTTGGCTAGTTATGACTTCAACAGTGCACCAGCTAAACCAATTACTGATTATCAAGTTTATTAAACAAAACAAAAAGTGTCTGGGAAAAAACTAACTCCTGGACCATAAAAAAGAACGATGATTTCCATCTGGATTTCATCGTTCTTT
>NZ_CANBCQ010000028.1 GCF_947367125.1 uncultured Lactobacillus sp. | reverse complement strand
GGTCTTGGATAGCTTGAAGCTTAGTTCTTGCATCACTTAACTCATTTGCAATATCGTTTTGTCCATTAGAAATAGCCTGATTGATCTTGTCAGTCAGGCTATTAATTAGGTTTTGCGTTTGAGTTTCAGTATTGGCAATGGTTGCCCTATAGTGGGCTTCTAATGCAATCAAAGAGCTTACATACGAAGTATTGTCAGGCTTAAGTTGAGCAGAATTTACAATCGAAATATCAAAGTTAATTGTTGTATCAACATGCTCTATATCGGTTGTAAATTCAAATCGTGCTCCACCTGATTGCTGATAAGTTTGATCAGGGAAAATATAAGTGAATTTTCCAATCTTATCGTTGTCAGCTGATCTAATGAAATGGGTTGATTCATCATCAATGATAATTTTCCCACCATCTTTAATTTCTGAAAAAACGATTTTTTTACCAGTCAAGTTATAAGCGGTAACACCATCGTTATCAATTACAGTTATATCAACCTGTTTTCCTCGTTCATCCTGACTATACTTAAGCCTGGTTGAATCGGGTGAAATATTAATTTTGCTGATGTTTAGTACCAGCTTGTCGTTCGCCATTTACACCACCTCTCTTTTGCAATGATTCAACTTGATGCTTTAATTCAGCAATCAGGTTATCTTTTTGTGCTAGTTCTTCATCTTTTCGCTTTAACGCAATCTGCAAATGTGCAATTTGTAAAGCTTGCTGACCAATCATATTGCCTAAATTGCCAGCAAGAGTATATTCAAAATCTTTATCTTGATTCATATAGTCCTCCTTAATCAGCTCTATACCAGTGCTTTTTGCCAGTTTTTGTGTAAATTTTCATAACATACATATGACCATCATTACCGCCCATCATGGTTCCGAGGGCTTCGTGATAATTTCCATGCACATCATTGCTTAGTCCAACTCTTACAGCTTGATGATAATTGAGCATGCCTTCTGTCGAACTAGTCCTGTCCAAATCACTTGGATTAATAGTTACTCCTCCACCAAGATCAATGCTTGGTGTTGGTACAGTAATTTGATAACTATTTTGGAAGTTGTTAAAGGTGTTCTGCCACTGTTGATTCATTTCCTGAAGATCTGACTCAAACGTTAAACTACCCAAATCAACGCCATCTAAAGAACCAGCCTCTTCTGAACCATAGTCATCATCATTGCCTGGTGAATACGAATAGTCTGTTTGTCCTTGCCCTGCAAGATTACGCAATTTACCTCTATTTACGCCCTTGTCTGAGCCTTTCCAAATCCAGTGCTTAGTTCCTTTAATAGTAATCCAATCCGCAATCCAAGCACGAACCCATGACTTAATTCTATAGTAGGCATGTCCTGCAAAATTTCTTTGCGTAAGGACCTGGTTTTTATCATCACTAACTGTGATTTCGGACGGGTGTAATCTCGTGTAAAGATTACCATTGGTTAAAGCAATTTGACCTGATGACATCATAGACTGGTAACTATCGGACATAGCCCAGATAACATTACCGCCATTTAGTGGATTTAGAATACTGCGTGGGTTTCTAGTGCCAATGTAAATATTCATCGAGCCACCTTCAGTACCAATTTGAAGAGCGCTTTCCACTAGACAAGATTTTATATTGACGGCTTCAATAGTTCCGGCTTTAATTGCATCAGCATACATGCGCCCTTCTGAATCCAAGCCACCTCGTAAGGTTGTACCATCAGGATCAGTAAAAATAAGGCCATTGCCAGAAAACCACATATGTCCGCCACTGCCAGTTCTTGCAGATAAAGAAACAGGTTCTTGCCAATTTGGGTTAGCTTGAATAACTCCAGAGCCTGGATTTTTTACCCAATTGGTAATGTCATCCGCAAAGTTTTGAATCTCATTCATCTGATTTTCAAAAGTCTTTATGCTTACCAGGTTGGTCTTTATGTCTCGTCCATTTTGATCAACCTGATGCTGCACCAGCCCTAGATCATCCATAAGTTTGCGCTCAGCCGCCATACGATTGGAGCCTTCTTGAGCAAGCATATTCTTATACCTGCTTAGCAATCCTTGTGTATGACCAGTAGCACTTGCTACCTGACTAGCCGCATTTTTATCGGCTTGTTCAAGCAATAAGTGTTCATAAGACTTAGGCGGATCACCAATTGTAACTGACTCATAACATGAATCCTGCCCTTTCATCTGCCAAACGGTACCACTGACCTTGCCTTTTTCAATCTTGTCAAAACGGGCAAAATCAACATTTACCGTATCGTACATATTAAGAGCTAGTAAGTCGGCTTTGTTACCATCTAAATCAGCATAGCTGACAGTCATACTAATAGGAATAACGCCAATTTGATATTCTTTTAGTGAGCCAACGGCCGCTTGATACAATTGCTGAATATCAGTAGCAGTGGCTCTATAAGTGCCATCGTCTTGCAACCCAGATAAGTCTTGGTCATCATGTTTAATACAGTTAGATAGATCAAGCTTCATAATATGTGCGTTTTCAGGTGAATTATTAAATCCTGTTGGATAAATTACACCATTAACCACGTTATCTAAATCATCGGTTAATTCAACACGTACCGTTTGATCTTGAGGCGATGCTATAGTTTCATCAGAGCTTTCATCGTACGAGTTAGCACTCGAATCTGGAACTTGTGGCTCTAAATCATTATTACCGCTTGAACTACAGTACTCAGCTGGAATCCAACCGGTAACACCCTTATAGGTAACTTGATACCATGTTTTACCGTCTGCACCCTGCGCACTCTTAGAAATGTCAAACTCAATATTAGCAGGAATTGACCAGTTAGCCGCACTACCCTTTGAAGGGGTTGAATACATTTCGATCTTTCCGCGGTTTTTGCTAATATTGCTGATAATTTTGCTAGGCGATTCAGGAACAGTAGTTTTGCTTGCTTTCTTGTCAATATCTGAAGCTTTTACATAAGATCCATTACTTAATTTGTAATAAAGAACGCCGCCAACACGTACCTGACCATAATTAAGGTTATAGTACTTGTGCTTTTGGGTAATTGCCTTACCTCGTTGATAATTTGGATTACGGACAGGACGTTTCTTTTTGCCCTTACCCTTGTAAATGTATTTCTTCTTATGCTGTTTTCTAGCAGCAGTAAGGCTTAAGTGATGATATTGCACCTCCATCGTGCCCGTTTTCTTGTTAAGAGCGTATTTCTTTGCACCACTCTTAACCAAACCATAGCCCCGTGAAGAGTAGGCTTGAACATCACCGTTTTTATTTGTAGACAGGTGATCGCCATAAACCCATTGGTGAGGTCCGATTCTATACCAGGTCTTACCATTTTCATCAGTTGTTACATAGTCATACTTAAGCTTGGTGCCATTGTGAATCTTAATTTCATTACCGTGCTTGTCTTTAACTCTGAAGTGCTGTGAGCCTTGATCAGGCGAGTAATAAACATGAATATTCTTATATCCCTCAGTATATGAAACCGTACCAGTTCCATTAACAGGGTATCTAACCAGATTTCCTGCTGAATCAATTGCAGTATGAATATGACCAACTACATTATTAACAACATAGTCACCAGTCTTATCAAAATTAACAAAACTACCATCAATCCAACCACCAGAAGCTAAAGGATACCATTGATCGCCATTCATAGTATTAACTTGAAGCTGAACACCAGCCTTAATCGAACTAGAAACGGTTTGACCATCATTAATAGGTTTACCAAGCTGAATCTGCGTACCAGTTGTTAGCTGTCCAATCACTTGAGCACCTTTAACAGGTGCATTGTAAATGTCTACAGCACCTCTAGCGTTATAAGTAACCGTAGCAACACTATTCCAGTCAGTTAGGTCAGCTACACCGTTCCAATCAACATTGTTCAGTGTTGCAAGAGCAGGACCTGGATTATATGTAGCAAAAGCATAGATACCAACATACATATCGTTGATGGTCTTTTCTTGAGAATATGTCTGAATATTCTCACCGTATCTAACGGTAATATTCCTATCTTTGCCTGCATTTTCACGATGATAGATGGTGGTATTGTCAAAATAAAAGTCCCCGCCATATTGTGCGAGGACTGAATTACCTGGCTTATCACCCATTTGATCAGCGTCAAGTAATGCGTTTAAAGCATTTGTACTAGAAATATCGATGTTAGCATTTGCTACCTTAGTTACATTACTGTCATAGTTAAGTTCTGGAACTGGTTTAGCTAGGTGCCCTAGTATTTCACCAATGCACCATGAAGCAGTCACATTAGCCCCTGTAATTGGCTCTGATCCCTTAATAGGATTATTAACCAAATACTCACCAACAATATGCGTAGCATTCACTACGATATTTTGATCGCTTCTAAGCACTTCATTGATTCTAAATTTTTGGTGAGTCAAAATTCTGTTAATATCACCAACTATAACCTTTTCAACCTGAATTAACTTAATGAATTTACCATCTTCTGGATACGTTAACTGTAATGTAGGAATTTGATTAGCATTCCAAGTAGTTTTGCACTCACTATAATCAAATAGTGCTGCCTCGCCTTGTGTACTAGCATCATCTACAGCGTTAGCCATCAGTATCGGACATTGCATGACATCTTGATAAGGCGATTGTTCAGCATCTAATCCAATAGCATAACCAGTGTCTTCGGTTGTTGCCGTATCAGCCATTAAATTAATCGCCTCCATCTAGGAATAAATTCAGCTTTGTTCAAAGTCGAATTAGCATCCATAGGTTCAATTGAAATTGAATTGCTACCATCACCATCTGCATACAAAACAGGAGCAGTATTATTAGCTAATCGAATGTGATCGTTTAATAATCCATCGATCAAATAAGCGGCGGTGGGATCGTTGGTATATGCATTTCCCTCGTCGCCTTTTAAATAAATGTCACCATCAATGTTATTAAACTCATACGGTACATCGTTAACCTTGAGCATAAAATTGCCCTTGCCATTGATATGCCAGTCAGGCTTTACGTCAATATTCTCACGATTGTATACAGTACCGTTTCTGGGAAAATCCTGCCAATGAATGGAATCAACGTCATATTTATATGGTTGAAAATGAAAGGTAAACGTTGCATTTGTTCTTTCAAAATTCACTGGCGTAAACGTTGGTGCAGTAACTATCTGAGCTCTATATAAGTAATCAGAATTTCTGCTAAATCTCAGCCAGTCTTCATCACCATATAGCCAATTTTCGATGTCATTTTTCAGTTGCTCCCAGTCCTCGTATCTTCTAGGTAAATGAATGACCACATTTACGGGCGTTTCTGACGAATTATAAGTACTGTCGTTAGTAGCCCAGTCACCTGAACGCCCTGGAATTGACATCATTTGCTTTTTAGGCGCTGGTGCCAATGGATTGAAAGGAAATAAAACTTTAATACCGAAGTCAGTTGAGCTTCGGTTGTGAAAAATAATCTCACTATTATCATTAATGCCCACTTATGTTGTACCTCGAATTTCTATTAGATCTAATATTCATCCGCTTCATGACATGATAAATAGCCTCAGTAATCTTAGTCTTATCAAGATAGCTGTTAACTTGAATCACTTCATCTTGTGACGTAAGAATGCCTAAAGCCGCAAGTGCTTCATCAAACTTGTCGTTAATGGCTTGAATTTCAGCGTTTGTTTTGGTTAAGTCAACAACCTGTTGAGCTTGATTTTGATATTTCTGCGCATTGCCATCCTGAGCTTTGAAATTATCAAGAGTTGTCTGCATCAGAGCCAAAGCGCGGCTTCTTTGTGCTGGATCCCATGGAATGATCGATTCTGGTCCATTACCTTCACCTACCATAGCAAGTTCAGGCTTAGATACAATTCCACCACGTGCATAGCCTTTTAACCAGCCGACGATTTGCTTAGCTGCGGCTACGTGTTGAGCATCATAGCCACCACGTTCCCATTCTTGTGAAAATTCGTTGGCTAATTCGCCTGGTGAACCATGGCCTCTAGCAATTCTCTTAAAAGTTGCACTGTCTGAGCCATCACCGTTAACTGCAAAATTAATTTGCGTAGCTGGATCGGTCCATGATTTATGGTGTCGTCTAGCGTAAGCCTTTAGATTAGTTAAACGTGAGCCTAACCACTGCCCTAGCCCACTAGCTCCACCATTAGGATTCACTGCGGCTGGATTTAAACCGCCAGATTCAAATTCCCATGAGCCGATAATCCCAGCAAGTCCATTACGAGTAGCACCTGGAACGGCTTGTTTAATTGCTTTTGCAAGTGCTTTAGCTCTTGCTCCAACTGAACCGCCTAATTTAAATGCTGCTGCCATACCATTATCGCCGTACTTGTCAGCAATCTTCTGGATGGTTTTCCAGAACCCTGAACCTACTTGGTCTTTAATCTGCTTTTGCAACTTAGTATTTGCCTTAACGTCACCAGATTTATCGTTCTTAGAATGATAACCACGAATACGGCCGAAAAGAATTGGATGTGCAGGTGCAGCATCGATGCTGTCATAGCCAATATTAGGGTGTGATGTCGGTGAGTGAGCTGACCAATAAGTATTTTTATCTCTAACAATACCTACGTGTTCACCACCGCCAGAACCGTAAAAAACCAAGTCATTCATGCGCGCTTCTGAACGAGGAATATGTTCAACTTGACTATATTCAGTGCCAGAAGGAGCGGATAAATTAATGCCAAGTTTTCTAGCGGTATATTCAACCAAGCCTGAACAGTCAAAAGCGTCAGGTCCTTTAGCACCCCAAACATATGGCTTGCCCTTGGATACCTTAATAGCTTCTTTAAGTAATCCAGATACATCTCCAGCGCCATCATTGACCTTGTCATCAACCATTTTCCACAGTTGTGACCACCATTTAACGCCTTGATTTTCGCCCTTCTTTTTAGCTCCTTGGGCTAACTGATTAATTGCACCAGTAAGACCATTTATAGAGCTAAATAGAGCTTGTCCGGTTTTTTGAGGGTGTTCCCAATTGTTTTTAGCGATATGATACAGTTCTTTAAGTGCACCGGTACCTGTTGCAAAATGCTGAGGCTGTGTATAGCCTAATAGAGCTGTTTCGGTTGCGTTGAATACTTCTTGACCTGGTTTAAGGATTCTAGGAGTAAATCTACCAGGAACGACTTCAACATCACCTGTGTTTCTGTCCCAAATAGCTTCTTTATTACCAGTTTCAGGGCTGTCGTTACCGTCATTAAGGATTGCTAAGGTAGGTGCCGTAATTGGTCGCCTAATACCGCCTAAAGCACCAGTACCCGTTGCTAGTCTTGCCACTTTGTGAACAGTGTTCTTTGAACCGCCGAATTGACTTACTACAGTATCAATCTTGCCAATAGCCTGGTTAAGAACACCAAGAACGTCATTTAATCCGTCTCTAGCAGTTCTCTTCATCGAAGACCAGAATCTGCTAAATGCTGATTTAACACCACTTTGAATACTGGTCCATTGATGCTTAAATCTGTTGCCAAATTTACCTAAGTCACTGTCAATTTTTCCTTCACTATTTGAAGAATCCTTTTTTAAAGTATTCCACATAGTTTTGAAAGTCTTTTCGGTTTCAGACTTCATCTTGCTAAGAGTTTTCTTAGTCTCGTTAGCCAATTTCTTAAAGGCTTTGGCAAAATTGCCCTTGCCTTCGAGAGACTTAACGGCCTTTTCAGCTTGCTTAGCGATTGCAGAACCAAATTTAGACTTCTTAGTAGTTTGGTACAGTGCCTTAATGCGTTTAGCTGTTGAGCTAGAACGGCTTCCTAATGATTTAAGACCGCTAGAAGCATGTTTAGCGCTAGTCCTAATCTTTGATAGAGCTGATCGACTAGACTTGACACGACTAGTAAGTGTTTTAAGATTCTTGCTTAGCTTAGATACTGTCTTAGTACCTGTGAGTTGCAATTTGACCTTATGCTTGCCAGCTACCTTTTTAATACTTTTAGCCAGCTTAGTAATCGACTTGCTACCACTTGCTGATGCTTTTACTTTGACTTTGTGAGTGCCCTTGAGTCCTTTTAATGCCTTAGACAAAGCCTGAATGCTCTTAAGACCACTAACACTAGCCGCAACCGAAGCACCAGAACGTGAGTAGCCGCCGCTTGAATAACTTCTAGTTGAGTATCTCCTTGTAGAGTATGACCTACTCGAATAACCTGATGACTGTCTTCTTCTAGTTGTCGTTCTACGACGGCTGGAAGAAGCTTTACGCTTCTTTTTAGGGAGCTTGTACTTACGTTCAGCTTTAGTAAATTGTAAAAGCTTTAGATAACTTTCACGATTCAGTTTTTCAAGCTTACCAGTATTGTTTTTAGCCCCTGTGAGCCATTTTGAATCTACTAGGTAATATTTACCTTGTCGTTTAGTTGGTAAATCATGGTAACGAATACGGCTGTTTTTGCTTACTTTAATCGGTTTAGCCTTAGTGTAAGACATGAAACGCTTGAACAGCTTTTCGTTTATGTAGGTGCCTTTACCAGTATCTTTTTTAGAATCATAAAGCAAGCCTGTATCAACCAGAATAGTGCCCCGACGTTTTTTTACGTCAGCAGTAAAACTCTTGTGCTTTGGCCGTTTCTTAGTGCTCTTCTTGGATTCACTATCCTTCTTATGGTCTCTAGCTTGCTTTCTGCGAGCTTCTTTCTTAGCTAGCTGTAAATGCTCCTCATTGATATGTTGAAGCCGTTTGAGTGCCTTTTCTTCAACTTGAGAATAATTAACGCTAGGTAGGCTGATTCCGTAAGGTAATGAACCACTAGCAAAGTGAACAGCTTTACCAAATAGCTTAGCTGTATCACTAGCATTTACAACCTCATCGCCAGGTAGCAAAAAGCGTTTGAGATTGGCTCTATCTGGTAATAATTCCCACCAACCATTAGCATGAATGATTGATTCACGATTGTGTGTTTGCGGGCTGTCAGTGCCATCATTTAAGATAGCAGGAATAGGATACTTGTGTTTCCAGTCAGTACCTGAAGCGAAGTGCAAGAAATCAATAGTCTTTTTACCGCCGCCTAAGGCATGAATAACGTCGTTGACGCCACCGATGACGTTGTTAATTGTCCCAGTAAAGTCATCCTTGATAGTCTTGCCCCAGCCTTTGACTATTGAAGCAAGGCCACCCCAGAAGTTTTTCCAAGCACTATTCATGGTGCCTTTGAAGCTATTCCAGCCTTTATTAATTGAGTTCCACATGGAGTTCCAGTTTTTGACTGTCCCATTCCATGAAGACTTGGCCCATTTGTTAGTAGACTTCCAGAAATTGTTCCAATTTTTGCCCAGCCAGCCCTTAAATGAGTTCCAACGTGAACGCATGTCCTTTAGAGCTGTACTGAAGAATTTACCTTTCTTAAAAGCTCTAACATAACGATTGGAGTTTATGGCTTTCCAATTATTTGACCAAGCTTTGCTAAATAACTTTTTGAAGCTATTCCACTTAGACCTTGCGCTTTTCCAAGTAGAATTCCACGTTTTACCAAACTTTTTCTTGAAATTAGTGCCTTGTTTTTGAGCACTTCTCCAAGTTGAGTTCCATTTCTTGCTGAAGTCTTTGCTGAATGACTTCCAGCGAGACTTCATATCCTTTATAGCAGTTTGAAAAAATTTACCTTTTTTAAATGCCTTAACGTAACGACTGCTATTAACGCCTTTCCAGAAATTGTTCCAGCCTTTGCCAGTATCTTTCCAGAATTTTGACATCACCTTATGCGATTTTTCGATGCCTTGCTTCCAGCCTTTATGCATGTTACCTGGTAGATTGTGCATCCACTTGCCAAAGCTCTTAAAGCCGTTTTGCATGTTCTTAGCAAATTTATTTACAGCTTGTCGTGCTTTAGGATTGTTTTTCGCTATCAGGGCAGGAACGCCAGCCCACGGATTAACAAAGGTTAGCGCAAGTTCCTTACCATTCTTTTTGATAAAGGATTTTGATTTGCTGATACCCTTACCAAGGTTTTTGCCAACGTCTGAACCCCATTTGCCAATCTTACTGAACATGTCATGTGTTGACCAACCAAGATTCTCAAGGGACCAGAATTTCTTTGGTGGCTTTTTTCTTTGCCAGCCTTTAGTAAAGCTATTAACTGCTTTACCACCCCAGGCACCAACGACCTTGCCGATCTGAGCACCAATAGCTGCCCCCGCAGGACCACCAAACCAAAGGCCAATTCCACCGCCGATACCGGCGCCAATGCCTTTACCAATGTCTTGACTTCTTTTGTCAGCATTATGACGATCTTTAAATGCGCTCAGGAACTGTGAACCAGCATCGAGAGCAACACCAGCACCAGCTAAGCCAGTGCCAATTTTGCCCGCTGTAGTTAAGTTCTTAAAGCCGCCAGCGCTATGAGCAGATTGAAGCAAGCCAGTAAGTTTACCAGCGCCACCTTTTGAAGCGCTGAATAAACCGCGAACCCATTTAGCAGCACTGCGAGCGGCACTACCAATTCTTACGAAGCCTTGTTCAGTCTTGCTAAAGTCCTTAACGTCTTGAACACCTTTAAGACCAGCTCTTAGAGCTTTGATGTTTCTGTAAGCTTTATAACCTTTTTCACAAATTTTAAATAAGCCACCAGCCACATGGTCTAATCGCTTAATGGTAGCTATAGTAACCAAAGAAGCTGCAATTGTCTTAATAGCCCATTTTTGCTTTGCTAACCAATTTAAGGCTTCTGCTAAAACATGAATAGCACCGCCAGAAGCTTTACCATTTTTAGCAGTAATGCCGAACATGTTACCAATAGTAGTGATAATTGAGGCAAAATCTTTCCAGACCGCTTTAGCCAATTGACCACCAATACTTGCAACACTTGAAGCAATAGTCTTTAAATCCTTAGCGTGCCCACTAATCCAGCCAAACACACCTTTCAAGCCTCTATTAATGCCATTAATTGCACTATCAAGAGCTTTAGTAACATTGACGGTTTTGCCGCCAGAAAATGCCTTCATGACATTATTCATACCGGTTGATACCGTCTTACCTAATGCTTGAAATTCTTTGTTAGTCTTTTTGCTACTTACCCAATTAGCAACTGCCGCGTAGACAGGACTTTCCATTTTTGCAAGTGGCTTAGTAAATGCACCAAGCAAAACCGGCATTTGAGATTTAACAACACGTGTCATACCAGGAATAGTCTTGGTAAAGTTGCCGGTTGCCTTGTTGAACTTCTTACCAGCTTCAAGAACGACATTAATCATGTCCTGAGACTTAATTTTCCCGTCAGACATCATCTTGTTCATTTCTTGCATAGTCATATGACTGCTGTGGTGAATGCGCCGTTCATAATCCAGCAACATAGGCCGTAATTTAGGAAAGGTATTAACAATAGACATCATGTCTTGTGCTGATACTTTACCGTTGGCCATCATTTGACTGAACTGCGTGCCGAAGTTTTCCACAGCCGCATCAGTTTGACCAAAAGCATCCTGCAAAGTAAGGATAGACTTGGTTAACTCCCCGGTTTGTTTGGCGTTGTTGTTAATCGCATAGAACTTCTGAGATAACTGGTCGACCATTTCAGTACTGTTTTGCGCCGCAACAGCCATGTTATTGATCTGCTTAACCATTGCTTGCCCCTTTGAAGCTGAGTTGGTCAGCGTCAGCCAAGTAGCGTTCATGGTTTGTTGCTCTAAAGCGTATTGCTTAGCCTCTTGATACATTCCGCCTAAAGCACCCTTAACATCACCGAATGCACTTGTAGCGGCGTTAGAAATGACGTTTGCTGAAAAGATTGTCTTAAAAAGGCTATGTGTCTTTTCTCCACGCTCATTAATACCGTCAAAATGACTTTTAATTCTAGTAAAAACGCCGCCGGTATGGTCGGTAGCGTCAATGTCAGTATTATGTTTTTTTGGTAATTCGTTTGTCTTGTGCTTAGCTTCATCAACTTTACGGTTGAATTGAGAAGCGTCGGCATCTACTTTGGTTTCATGCTTTTTAGGTATTTTATCTAAATCACGTTTAGTTTCATTGATTTTAGTTTTAGCCTCGGAACTATCAACCTTGATTTTGGTTTTATGCTCCCTACCAATACTTTTATCAATGCTTTCACCGGTTGATTTAGCTTCACGTTTCACACTGTCAGCATTCTTTTTAAAAGAGCTATCCATATCCTTACCGGCATTTTTACCGATACGTTCCAGTTCTTCATTAACCGCATGTGAGTCGCTCTTCACCTTATTAACAGGAATATCAATATCAATTTTAATTGTACCGTCAGCCATTAGTTACCTCCTTTCCTTGCTTGATCTAATAACGAATCGAACATGCTAGATAAGCTACTACTGTTGAGGGCTTGCCGTTCTAGTTCTTCTTCAGTCTTAGAACCGTCAACAGCGTAATAGTTTTGAGCATCAAGTAGTTCTTGTTTAGCTGCAGGATCCTCAATCTTGCTAGGATCCTCACGTCTAATAGCAAGAATACGTTGAAAGTATGTCTTAGGACCTAAGCCATCAAATAAGGCTTTAAAAGTGGTCCAGTGCATCTTCCCACGCTCTTTATTAAGATCTATTCCATATTGATCAAAAAAAGAGGCGTAGATAGCACCAGCATCCCTCACATAGTCGAATTGCTTAGTAGCTTCTACGCCCCTTTCATCGTTTTTATCTGGCTCTTTAAGCCCATAAGGTTGATCAGTGATGATCTTTGAAATCACATCAAAAGCCTTGGTATAAAATTGCGGATCATCTGGTAAATCCTGATTTTTGTTGAAAAACAGTTTGCAGGATTGCCGCCATTTCTGAAATGGGCTAAGGTCCTTGTCTTCTTGCATTTGCAGATAAAGCAAAACAGTGTCAAAAGCTAGGTCAATATCATAAATTTTCCCATTCCACGCGAATTGTGTTGTAGGACTATGAGTAAGACTTAGCATAATCAGTCACTATCTTTCTGTATCGTACTTTTCAGTTGCGGCTTCATCCTTAGCTACATTAAGCACCTTGTCAGCAGTTTGGTTAATCTTACCGATGATTTGCGCACAAATTTCGGTTGAATTGCCCATAGCCTTATAGATTTCTTCACCTGCATCATCATCTTGTAGCAAAGCACTTAAGCCATCTATACAGGCTTTCTTGAACTTGTTTAAATCACTAGTAAGACGTTTGCGGCGTTCTGCTGGTGCTAAATCAAGCAATTCTTCTTCATAGTCGTCAGATGCTTGTTCTTGGTAAAGCTTGTCCACTTGACTAGCGATTAAGCTAGATTGAACACGGTAGTTATCGTCAAACTTGATTTTCCAGGTCTTTTCGATACCTGGGAGCTTAATTTCACGTACATTATTAAAATTCTTTAAGCCATCTAATTCAATTACACTCATTTAGTGCCTCCTAAGCTTGCTTATTCTTGTTATCTGAACCGCTAGCATTTGCGGCTGGAGTACCACCTTGAGGGGTAGTATTGCCCGCTTGAGTATTAGTAGTAGTTGTTTCTTCAACAATTACAGCTGGAACAAGGTCATCATCATTAGCCGCCTTCTTTGAAGAATCAACAAAAGCGCTATAGATCTTTGCTACACTGGTTGCAGTCATAGTTAATTGACCATTAAAGATCTTTGGCCGACCGTTAAAGTCAATGTTGAAACTGAAAGTTTGTTTTGCATTGGCGTTACCACCAGTAGGAACAATGTTTGAAATAGTACAACGCGCAATAATTGGTAAATTGTTCTTAATCCAAATAACACGGGTCTTAACAGATGTGCCAAACTTAAAGAACAACTTTTCTACAAAGTCTTGTGCTGGATCACCAACTTTGCGATTACCTGAAATAGCAATTTGAATTTGTTTACCGGTAACGTCGGTATCAGTAAAGCCGCCACCATCGTAATATGCGTCATTAGTGGTTGTTTCGTTGGCACTTGGTGTTTGACTAGTGATACCTGAGGCTACCCAAGCCCATGAGCCATTAGTTACATCGTCTAAGTCAACATCGCCTGCATTATCTACGTTTGGCTTAGTATCGATAAAAATACGATTGACAAAGTTTTCTGGAAAACCTGTATTGTCTGCCTTAGTACCAGGCATGAATTTAGTTTGTACTTCTGCCATTTAAAAAACTCCTCTTTGTTTGTAAATAAAAACAGCCACGTCCATTGAATACGTAACTGTTCCTTGTAAATCTTCTTGAATTTCTGCTGGTTCGTTAGGTACCTCAATTTGATCAAATACCCACGAGCCATTTTTACTAATTAAATCTTTTGTTTGATTCAGCAATTGTAAATACTGACTTAACTCAAATAACCGATTATGTGCTTCAGCTCTTGATTTAGTCCGCATAGTAATTGAGTAATTGTATTGCCAGTACTCTTCACCAGCCATGTCCATACTGACCATGTGGCTACCTGGATTAGGCACTAGACCAACTACATCATCTTTATCAAGATACTTGATCAGCACATGATCCTTATTGTAGGTAAAAAAGCCCGAATCAATTCGGCGATTGATGTTATTGACCAACGCTTCTTGTAAATCATTTACTAGCATTACTTCAGGTCCAATCCTTTCACAAAAGCTTCTTTGACATGATTCATGTCTTCTTTATGGCCTTTTAGCCGTAAATCCCACCGCCTAGACGTGCCAGGAGTAGTGTAATTGTGAATTCTAAAGGGACCACCGTACTTATTGGTAATAAAACCGTAAAATTGCGCCCTTGCATAAATTGCGCGGTACATAACACTTGAGCCATCTTCAGCAACGCTTGACATTCCTCTAAGAGTTGAGCCGCTTTCATCGTTGCCCTGTGATGAACTAGGCACATATTTATTCATTGCTTGAAGTGCATCATTAGCCATTAACTTACGTGCTCTTTTTAGGCTCTCAGCGCTTAGTTTACGGTTTAAGCCTGATAAATCTGCATGAACTTTTACACCCATCAGATCACCCACAATCTATATTGATAGACCTGATTAGTAAAAGGCTCGATGTCACGGTTAATTGTCTTAATCGTGTATTCATGGCCATTAAAAACAATTTTGTCGCCCTGATTTTGCTCCGTGAATTCATAGAACGGCTCCGAGTACGTAGACATGACCACAATTGTGGCATTTGCTACCACTTCACGGTCATTGTTTGAACCACTGTAGACGGTTCTAAGGCTAAATCTAACGTTATTAATCGTAGTCTCGCTAACTGTACCGCCTTCACCGTAAGGGTCATCTTGATCAACTGCAGCATGTTTAAGAATGATTGAATCCTGAAACATTAATTTAGGTGGTCTAAGCATAAGGAACACCTCGATAGAGCAAGCCAGCCCTATATAAATAGTCGTTAGCAAGATTATAGACACCGTTAGTGACAAAATTAGTTGGTGTGGTGCCTTTTGTTACGGTTGTACCGTCAACAGAAACACTCTTAACGTCTTTGTCAGACATTTCATAAGGCGTAGACGCACCAACATCATTAGAGTAATTAATTTGCAGGGTCAGGGCCTTTCTAAATAGGCGAACCCTTTCCTTGTCTGTGTCAGTGTCAATTGAATGAGACAAGTAATAAAAATTCGTTCTTGGATTAATCAGGTCTTCCGCATCTCGCTCCAACTTAGCAAATTTATCCTCTGGTGCCGTGCCGCCTAGGCCTTGATACGTCTTAAAATCTAACAGCGGTGTCATAATCTAGCCTCCTAACTACTTGCCTTGACCCTTGTCAGTGCCTTGATCAGCATTTTGCTTTGCCTTGTCAACGGCCTTTTGAGACTTTTGCTTTAAGACAAAGAATGGATCAAGTTTGAACTTGTACTCAACCAAATGGACCTTCTTAACGTCAACATCCTTAGGCATTGTCCAAGCTTCTTTCTTAGAAAAGTCTTCAGGTGTTGGGAAGTTTTCCTTTGTTGGTACAAATGATGGTTCAATTGACATACCAGCAGGGTGAATACAGCCGACGCGCTTTTGTACAACGGATTCACGTCCACCTTGCTTAAGTGGCTCATCTACTACTTGAGTGCCATACATTGAAGTTGAGTATCTAATGGCACCGTTACCGAACAGATATGCTACAGAAGTGCCATCATCGTTTACAGGAATATCGTCATCAATAACTACTTGCTTGCCATTATAGACGTTGATTGGAGTAGCACCGTTTGAAGGCTGAATAGTATCAATCAAATTTTGTGACTTCATCATCGCATAGGTAGTTGAGTTAACTGCAATAGCACTCAAAATATTTTCTGGTTGATCGCCCATGAGTGAAAGTGCTGCAATAAATCCCTTAGCACTGAAATTAGCGTCAGTTGGTGATTGCACTGTTAAGTCGAGCACCTTTGAATTAGCAATGTCATCGACTTGGAACATGCCTTTAAGGACTGCAAACAGCATAACTTGATCACTAGTATTCCAGAAATTAGCAAATCTTGAAGCGATTTGTTGTTGAATTGGCGCACCGGTCATAAGCCGTGAAAGATCAGTTTCACCGAAAGCCTTGTTTTGGTAGAACTTCATACCAACTTGTGAACCTGAAGTAAGGTTGTCTACAGGAATGTCAGCATCGTCGGTCCAATTGTTTGGCGTACCGTCTAAGTCGTTGATATATGGAATAGTGATCTTGGTACCAGGTTGATTTAAACGTCCACCTAAATCTGAATCGGCGGTCATAATACCTGATTTGATAAAATTATTGGTCTTTTCAGAAAGATTTTGTACCCAGTTGCCAAAGACGGTGGGAATAATCATATCTTTTAAATGTGTTTCAGCCATTTAAAACTCCTATCTATTAAATAATTGTGCCCATCTGTCAGGGTCTTTACGATACAACGCGGTTTGTTCGTCAAGACTCATTTCAGATGGCTTCTTTTCAACATCTGAATCATTGTTGCCACTAGACACAATATGCGGCGTGGGCTTTGATTCTGTTTTCTTTTCTTCCTGCTTGAACAGGAATGAATGATCCTTTTTAGCGGCTTCCAATTGGTCTTCAAAGCCTAGCAGGTTGCCGTTGTTGTCAACAGAGACCTTGTCCATGTCAATAAATGGTAAGACCGCCTTATTTTCAATTGCACCAGCTTTACCGAGTGCAGTAGAAACAGCAAAATCACGGTTCTGTTTTGCTAATTTAGCTTCATAATCCTTCTGAGTTTGCTTGTTAGCGTCCTTCAATTCAGCAATTTGGGCTTTTAAAGCGTCATTGTCGCCGGCTTGCTTGCCCAGGTCAGTCAATTGCTTGTCACGGTCTTTCAGTTGGTCTTTAAGATCGCCAATTTGAGTTTCAAAGTTATCAGCTTTAGAAGCCTTACTTTTTAATTCACTAACGTCTTTACCATATTGAGTCATGACAGCCTTTACTTGATCAGCATTCAAGCCCTGTTTTTCTAAAAATTCACGTTCCATATTTTTCTCCTAACGTTTAATTTATACGTGGTACGACCACGATAAGAGCATAAAAAATAAGCAGTTTTAAGACTTACTCGGGTCGATTGATTACTTTTCTTGATCTAAATCTTCAATTCGTAAATCAAGTATTGTAACAAGTGATTCCATGATGTCTCTTTGAACCTCCATGTATCCCAGTTGTTTCTTTGAAATGTCTGTATCGTTTGAAAAGATACTATCAATATCAAAAATCTTATTATTGAGTATATTTTGTTCTTCTTTTAGTTTCTTAATAACTTGATCTTTAGGTTTAGCTTGATAAAATGCCATTTAGTTCTCCTTTGCTATCTGTTCTCTTGAATATTGTCTTGCTAAGAAGTCGTGTTCCTTAACAATTTTTCTTAGTTTAGCTTGATAGCCACGAACGCCAGCAGAATACTTACTTATTCCGTCAGCATCCCCAGCACGCTTAGCTAGCTCTAGTTTGCGCTTACTTTTACGTACACTGCGTTCATAATAGCGTTGTTTCTGCTGTATTTTCATTTTTGCTACAGCTTCTTTAGGATCGTACTGCTTTTGGTAGTTATGTGATACGCCTTCAACATAAGTCCAAAGAGCATGACCGCAATTAACGCCTTGAGTGCCAGCCGGTGTGCCGTAACCATAGTCATAAATGCTCGGATATTCCTTCTTATATCTAGGGTCACTAGTCGGCACAATACACACCACTTTGCCTTGAATCGGTGCACATGCTGGACGGGCTGCGGGGTGTGAACTCATAACACAAAGTACGGAATCGAATTCTTGCATTGAATTAATACGCAAATCATTGCAAACACGTGAAGTGGTTGACTGAATCACTGTACGTGTGTAGCCCTCAAGGCTCCATTCATGACCTGCTTTGTCAATTAATGCTGAACTCATACCTTTATCACGCCATGAATAAATATTGTCCATTAGCGCTCTTTGAGGTGTCTTTTTACCTACAATTACATCGTTAACAGTTTTATTAATGATGTCTTGATAGGTTTTAGCAGCTGCATTTTGACCATAGTTACGAGTTAACAACGTTTGATTAACGTAATTATTAACACCTCTCATTGTCTGATTAACGTAACTATTGATAATTGCCCTAGACTGTAAAGAAACATCGTGAACGGGCTTTTTTAGCGTTCTAGCAAGTTTACGATTTAGTTGCTTAGTAACTTTTAGCCCATCTTTTTCGATTAAGTCATAAATTGCACGCCTAGAATAGCCGCTAGAGCGACTGATTAAGTTAACTACCTTGTCAGTTAATCCGCCTAGCTCTGATAATGCCTTTAAACGCCACTCCATTATCTTTTGTGGGTCTTTTTCAGCATTTACTAGCTCTGGACGTGTCTTTTTAAATGAATCAATCAAAATATAGAACATTTGCTGTTCTGTATAAGCGTAGTAGTCAGCAATATTACTTGCCTTCTCCATCATTTGAGCTTGTGTTATCTCTTGATCTGTCACTTGCTACACCACCCTCACTAGGGAACATTGACATTTCTTGTTCTGGCGGCTCTGGTGATTGCTCGTCTTGAATCTCACTTAACCATTGATCAGCTGTATTTTCATCAAGATTGTAGTTTCTCATCAAGAACTGCTTTTTAGGCAAAATTCCAGCTTGCACGGCTTGTAAATCACTTTGACGTTGGGCTTCTTGATCGACAAACACGCCATCGTTGAAGTCAGGCGTGATTGTCAGCTTATCGATGTCACCAGACCATCGAGCCTGTCTGTCACTCCACACATCAGGCGTTTGAAGTAGTTCAGCAATCGCATATACCAGCTGGTCAATCATCTTTTCAACTTGCGTCAAATATGATGATCTCGTCTGATAAGTCATTGAGTTGTTGGTTACCACTTCAGTTGCGGTCTGCACGCCACTAGGCGAAGTGGTAAAGGTGCCTTGGCTCAATCCGATTTCATTCTCAAACTCATGCAAGAAGAAATCCATTGAAGCCGTATACTGCTCCGTCCTGATTTGGATTGCTAAGTCTTTAAAGGTGCTAGAGTCATCATTACGGGCGTTAATTGGCACAAATACAGCATCGTCAGGGTCCCAGTACATCTGTGAACCTTCAGGAATCGGTTTGCCGTTGATCTGCGTTTGACGTCTTACCCACGTCTCCGGAATTGTGATACGCCTGTAGCCTGTCTTAACGTCCCATGCAAAGCCATCATGTGTGGCGTTGATGTCGTCTACCGTGTGCCAATAGTTGTCGCACAAGCCTAGACCTAATGGACTAGCTAGGCTCTTGTTGTTCGCTCCTGCATTACGGTAAAAGGCAAAAAGTGGCTTTTCTAAATGCTGAAAAGTCGATTGTGGTTGCAAGTCAGCATATTCATCAATTGAATTAAGTGGTACAAGCTCGCCGATATTGTTCGAATCACCAGATCTATAAAGCTCGTTTGTGATTGTGTAAGGTCGGTAAACATTGCCGTCAGCATCTACTTCTTTGCTACTGCCCCACTGATGAAACTCTAGCAAGGTATAGTAAACAGCTTCGTTGTTTTCAATTTTTCTAATTCGTCTGGACAATGCAATTTCATCCACCTTGGTTGTGTTTGAATTAAGTGGGTAAATATCGTCAGCGTCAGCATAACTAAGTTTTACTTTGTCATCTTCAACATAAGGTCGGATACCACCAGAGCCTAATGCAATCCATTTTTCTAGTTCCGTTTCAAACGTGGTATAAAAATTTTCACGCTTAAAAATGGTGCCTAGCAGGTCCTGAAGTGTGCTGTCATCGACTTTGATAGAACATTGCTCATTAAAGATAAGGGATGCAAGCCGCCTTGATGCCATCTTAGTGACATTAATCGAATTAAGTTTGCGCTTATGCTCGTTACCCATCGCATAGTACTTAACTTGTGGCAAGTCATCTTGATAGTAATTCTTTGCCTTGCGAATACGATCGTACTCTTCAGCAGGCACCTTAATACGTGGGTCATCGGTAATCGCTCTTAACGTTTTGTAATCTGCCATGCCTAGTTTTGCACCTCCTCTACGAAAAAACTGTTTAATTTTAGCCCATATACTCATATAATCACCGCCTATACGGACAAACCGAGTAGTTGTTCATTATCTAGCACACCATACTTTAAAGCGTCACAACTATGGTCGTATTCCTTAATGACACGTGGATTGTCGCTATTAACGGTAGCTGGGTCCCACTGATATTTTTTGTGTTCGTCTAAGAAAATATCGTTGCCTGGTGTTTTCAAAACATACAAACGCCCTTGTGCGGCTAAATCCTGAACACGGTCAATCATTTCAGCTTCACCTAATTTGTGAACCTTTGACCATTGCACATTGTACATTTGCCAATACTGCGTATAAATACCACCGTCAGCAGAATCAATAGTTTGGTTATAAGGCAAAACACCGTATTTATCAGTTATCTGATTGATAAAATCGTGTACTCGTTCCGCTTGTTCTGATGCTGATAATTTACGCTCGTACTTAGTAGGGTCGTAATAGAACGTATCTAAAACATAAACGTTGTATTTATTGGTAAATGCACACGCTACACAAGCTGTAGCAGACACCATAAAACCAGTATCCATGCCGTAAAAAATCTCAGTAATGTATTCATCATTAGGAATGTGATCCACAACTTTAAACAATTTCATGTTATAAACTTGCGTACCAAGCCCGACAGCCTCGCCTAAATACAGCCAACGGTAATAGTCGGGGTCGTTCTTTTTATACGTCTCAATTAGGTCTAATTGCTGTTTAGTGGTAAATCCTAATTCATCATCAAGGTAAGTACTCGAATCAACAAAATAATCTTTATCAGTTTCTCTTTGAGTTACCCACTCGTTTACCCACGCATATGGATTTCTTGGTGGGTTATAACTAATAAAGACCTTGACTTGATCTACAAAATCCGGCTTTTGTCTAATAAACGTAGGTACTGATTGATCAAATACTTCAACGCCCTTAAGGTTAGCAAATTCTTCAAACCATACGGCTATAACATCATCTACAATGTTTGATTTCAGCTTTGCTGGATCATTAGCACCATAAAAGTAGAATGTAGAGCCTGTTCTAATATGCTGAATAATCATAGGACTGACTCTAGTTCTGAACTCAGATTCAACGTCTAAAATGTTCATTGCCCAAAGAATTTGATTATAAACAGAGTCACGTAAGTATTGCTGATTCTCACGAATACAAATTACATTCACTTTCTTACCCTGTGAGATGTATTTCATCATCATTGTTACTAATTTGAGTGATATAACACTGGACTTAAAAGAGCCACGCCCACCTTTGCAAACGATATAAGGCTTGTCAGTAGTCCACATATCATAAAAGTGCGGATTAATCTCCTTCGTTATCTGTACTGTTTTCGTGGTCTCTCAGCTCCTTCATCTTTGCTACATCATCAACAATAACCGTGCGATTGCTTGGATTGTCTTCTTCCTTAAGTGACTTAAGTTGCGCTTCACTGATGCCAGCGTCAGCGATAGCCTTGCGCGCGTTGGCTTCATTAAGTTTCTGGAACGTTTGGTCTCTGAACTTATCAGGTCTGCGGTTTTTAAGCCAAAAAATAGCAGCTGAAACGTTAGGGTCTACCTCGGTTACTGTTTTGCTAATTGGTATCTTTTCGTAAACCTCAACATTAGCAGCCGTAGCAATCAAAATTTCTTGTTTTGAAGCTTCGGGGTGATCTAACTTATAGATATTAGCAAACTTTGCGCGTTCCGCTTTCAAATTGAATTCATCTTTTTTGACCATCTTATAAGTAGTCGTGGTAACAGTGTGCTTTTTCATCGTTGAGATCAAGCTGTTTTCAATTTCAGCATCAACGACCTCTTTACCCTTTTTTAGGGCGTTTGAAATGTCTTCATGTGTCTTTATCCATGATTGGAGCGTAGAACGCACTATGCCCATTTTCTTGGCTATCTGATCATTTGTAAGACCATCTCTAGCCCAGCCTTGAAGTAAAGTGAGATTTTCAGGCTTTAGCCACTTTTCCCATTTTGCTTTAGCCATCTAATCCACCTCACAATTTATCCACCCCTACTTCCTGAAGAAGCTCTTTGACCGCCTCTAACTAATCTAAATGTCTTACCACCAAAATTAGCTCTCATAACACCAGCATGCTTACCGCCATTTGCTAACGCTCTTTTGTTAGCTCTCATACTTTGCATACCTCTACGATTTACCAGCCGTTCAACTCTTTTGTTACCTTGGCCGGTTGTTCTCAATCTTCGTTGAATACGTTGATGAGTATTTTCGTATGCCGTTGTTCTGCTTGCACTAAATAAATCTAACTGCCTTGCCACTTAACTCACCTCTATCCACTTGACCTGCCAGTTGATGCTCTCTTAGTTTTACCTAAAACAAAAACAGACGCATCGCGTCCGTTTCTCTTGTAGTTAGTACTAATTGACATACCTCTAGCTCTGTTTTTAATTCTTCTTAATGCTGATCCTTTACTTAAACCATACACTCTAATTCTATTTGAGCCTTTAGCGTGTACGATAGAAGCACGTGCACCATGCCAGGCTGTTTTCGTTCTAGTATTTTCAATTTGTCCATTAGAGCCGCGGGCTATTTTTATACCTGGTGGTAATCCTCTAGCCATTTAATTCACCCTCTTCAAACATTTTATTAAAACCTCTTTTCAGCTGATCAAATGTAACGAACTCTTCATTAGCTGGAATACTTGCCTTTTTATAAAATTCTTCTTTAGCCTCATTAGATGGGAATACAACCTTGGTATAAAAATTAATGATTGTCGTGTCCTTGTCTTTATGTCTAAAATCGGCTTTCTTTTCGTTAAATTCAGCAAGCCCAGCTAGTTTATCCTTTTCGTCCTCAACTTCATCATCGTATGGCGTTTCTTTCTTTGACGGTTGAAGTTCTTCTTTTTCTTTACCGTCAAAGTCAAGTTCACCGTCAAACATGAAATCAATATCTGCTTTATTGAATCCCATGTCCTCAAATGAGACATCATCAGATAACTTTGCTAATTCATCTAAGTCCCAATCGCCTTGCATAGATGGGTTGTTTAACTGGACATTTAGCTTCTTTTCTGTTTTCTCGTCAACGTCAATAATTGCTACTGGTACTTCGTAATCTTTCTTACGGTAAATCTTGTCAGCTGCAGTTAAACGCTGATGTCCGCCCACTAAGACACCTGTACGCTTGTTCCATACCAGCGGCTCAATTAATCCATTCTCACGAATTGCCTTGATTAACTTCTTTTGGTTAGATTCATCAATGATTCTTGGATTGTAATCGGCGAACTTGATTTGTGAGCGCTTGATCTTGCCAAACTCGAAGGATTGAAGATTTCTTGACCGTAAATTTGCTTTTTTATCCACTTTCGTTGCTCCTCTGCTGGATTCCTTCTCAAAGGCTCTTTTAATGGTCTTCTTAAAGACTCTTTTGATGGTCTCCCTATAGGTACTCCTTGGATAGCCATTTTTCTGATCTTTTTAATTGCTTCTTCAGAGATCCACTTGCCATGTCCAAATTTAACGTATTTCATGTTCACCCTCCAAAGGGAACTCTTTTATTCCGGTATTACCTTCTTTATCGATAATTCCATAAACACATTTTTTATTTTGAAGAAGGTCAACAAGTGCCAAGCCGTTTGAATCAAAAATTAAGTAAAACCTTGCACGCCATTTACCATGACCACACTTAACGTATTCCATGTTTAACCTCCTTTACTACCGGTAGAACCGCGCTTGAACTTAGCGCCGCCACTAAAAATTAATCCTCTAGCCTTCCCATAAGTTCTATTTGCACTATTTCCAATAGTATGTGATGAACCATCAGAGAAAAATCTCGCAATGCCCTTTTCATAGCTGACACCAACTAAATTGACCATGCCATTTCTTGCTTTATAAACTACAGCATTAGCTCCATTAATTTTTGAACCTGAAATAATCTTAGTTTCGCCGTTATTCATACCTTTAGCCAGTCTATTAGCTTGTCGCATAACAGACTTAATACCTCTAGCCATAGTAGATTGCTATCCCCCCCGAATGTCCACTAGATGCCTTAAATTGGCCTGTTTTCATATCATATCCAAGCCTTTTAGCAATTTGCTCAGCACCAAGTCCTTGATCTTTTAAGCGCTGAAATTTACGCCCTTGAAGATCACTATGACGAGCATATAATCGAGCTTTAATTTTCTTCATTCCAGGATGCTGTTTTCTAACACGATCAGCAATTGCTGTAAAAATCTTTTCACTATTTTGCTGATTTTTCCTTTCGAATCGTGCAATGTCAGAGTGACTGCCAAAATTTTTCCAATCAGCATCAAATCCACTTTGCCGTCTTTTTTCGGCTCTTTCCCACGTGGTAGTCCACCATGGGTGCTTGCCATCAGTCGCATAGCGCATGCCATTCGATCTAACCACTATTTTTCACCTCTTTTGTACGTCTCATACTGTAGACCTCCAGCTTCAGCTTCAGGAAAAAACTTCAAAATTCTCCGATAATCAGCTGGATAAATCTTTTTAATTGCTGATAACTCTTTACCAGCTAAACTATGAAAGCTAAATCCTAATTCTTGGTTGAATTTCGGATAGAACAGGTGGTTCATCTTCATGTACTGCTTGATTTCTTTATCAGTCCAATACATGACCGGGTAAAACCGACCCCTTTTTTCATCAATCGACCCGGAATGTTTCAGCATCGCTCTTCTTACGATTGAATCGTTAATCTTTTCACCGCCTGCTATCCAATAAATGCCCGTATCTTGTCTCAGAGCTTCATAGATAGCTCTAATTTTCACTCTTGGAACACTATAGTCAGCGTCTCTGAATGAGCCGTAACGGTAAAAATCGGCATCCTCAAAGTGAGGCACTTCAATGATTTCTACACCGTAGTGTTTCTCATACTTTGCTAACGCCTCATCTTGAAACTGCAATCCAGGTACTAAGTACATAAAGAACGGTTGGACATGCTTAAAATATTTCATGCACAAGTCCAACGTTACAATGCTGTCTTTACCCATGCTGAAGGAAACAAGCACGCTATCGGTTATCTGGCTTTGTGTCTTGATTACGTCCAGTAGACTCACGCTTGGTCCTTCTTTCTTTAGATAAATCTCTTTCAAGCTCGGCTAGTATCTGATTTTCTGTCTTAGAACTAACCAAACCGAATCTTTTTGTCTTATACATAATTCTCACCAAACAAAAAGGAGTAATGCTTAATGCAAAACTCCATTAATTTCAATTCTTTTTCGTTTCTTTTTTCTCTTAGGTTGGTAGATTAGTGGTGCAACTTCCTTATCAAACTCTTCTTTGCTGATAGGCTTAATAAGCTCGTCAGCAACGTTGAACAACTTAAGCTGTCCTTTTACGTGGATAGGCTTAATCACGTCCAGAAGCTCAATGTGCCAGTAATAGCATTCATCAAAGTCTACATACTCAATGCTCTTTAGATTAACTACACATGTAGCATATCCAGGAGCTGATCCAGCCACCTTTTTAGTGGTTGAACACATCAGCAGTGGTCCACGATACTTAGTAGACCACGTTCGGTACTCAATTTTCTTGTTGCCAGCAATCATGTCCATAATATAATCGCCACGCACGGATAAAGCTTTCATTAAATTTACCTCCTTAATGCTAGTTGAGGAATCGAACCTCGCACGTGTCCAACATGGACGATATATTTCCTTGCAAGATTTTCAAGCTTAATAAAAAAGAGATCTACCGTGCTCCAAACTAGCAATGAGCAGTTTCCGCCTGCTCTAAGAATGCTGCAAGCCTCGAAACTTGCATTGCTACCGGCTGTACTCATAGATGTGTCAAATGAAAAGTAATAATTAAAACAATGGTAGCAAGTCCCTGACGCACTCCACACGTGATCCTGAAAGGATCAAAGAGCCAGCAAGGAATCGAACCTTACCTACATGTCAAGACGACGAAAACATGTAGTACCATCTAGCCCATAAACGTCACCTGTAGGACAGCCACAGGTGACAAGCAATGTTTACGTGCTTGCTCGCCGTTTTCCTTGGGTCTTCGCAAGCTAAGAGACATAGTAGAGCGAACTGCTATATCTCTGTATAAAGCGTAGATTTGCGGTTTTCCACGCCGCTTCACTATCAGACAACAATTTTTAAATAATAAAGAAATATAAGAATTGTTAATTGACTCCCAACTTGAGAGCCTATGAATCGTGGTTGGACTTACACCAACACCACCGAAACTGCAATAGTCGGACGTGTCTTTTTACTCGTTAGAGTTTTCACGATTCTGTTCTATACACTGAAAGGAGGTTTAATTAATGAACTTTAGTATTCACGTCGTGTCAAAAACTAGGTCTCGTGCTTTTCCTAAATTTTCAACAATACCAATATACCTACTTTCATGGTTGAATAGTGGTCGAACTTTGGGTTAATTTTGGGCGAAAAGTGGTTTATTTCTGGGCGTTTTTTGGTAACTTTTTGGGTTTCTGAGGGTAGAAAAGTGCCGGTAGCTCAGGACAATCGCGTGCGTCCCGCCAGTAATCATAGCGTTTGATGAACTCCTTTAATGCACCCTTCTTTGATGTCTTATATTCGCCTTCAGTCATACCAACTTTCATCCGTGCTTGTTGGTTATTCAGATTTTCAATGTAGTAGGCTTCAAGGATCGCTCTATGTTTGCCGTGGTACTCAAAGTTAGTGCAATCCTTAATCGCTACTAGCACTGTCAATGCTAAGTATTGGGCTCTCTCTGCCTTGCTCATTGTCTCCACATAGGACTTTTCAGTTGTGTTGGTATTACTATGCCCCGAAGGGGCTAAATCCAAACTAGCTCCAGTCAGTTGACCAGGATGGATACCTCCCTCATACATATAGCCCCAGAAATCTTTTCTAAGAAAAACATTTACGTCCTTACGTTCCATTCGCCACAATTCCCCTCTAAATCACTTTTAGTAATCTTAGAAATATCATTAAGACGGTTGATATACCAAAAATTACTGTATTTACCGTTGAGTTCCTGCTATCACCACAGCTGGCAACAATCCAGAAAATTATTCCTGATAGCAATATCACTGAATAGTCACTCATTAATTCACCTTCTCCATACCGTTTAGAAATGCAACAGCATTTTTCGGTTGCATTCTAATTACGACGCTTTGCTTCAAGTTAGCAATGAAATAGTAAGTATAAGTGTCATCCATGGCACTAAATACCTGAAATATAGTACCGTCAACGTCTCTATATTTATCGCCTTTATGTAGCATTTACCATTAGTTTTCCTCCTTTAAACGCTTCAATTTACATGAAAAACATGAAATTATTTTCATAATTTTAGCAATTTGCTTTACACTGTCGTAAACGCCATGAAAATTAATGTTGCCGTTAGGATATAATTCGCAATAAGGTCGGGCATCATAATGAATGTAAGTTACGTCAGGAGATGCAATGCCCTTCACTACGTTATAATTATCATCAATTTCTTTCAGTTCCTTATTTAGCTGATCAACTAGTTCTTTACGCTTTTCTTCTTTACTTTTCATAAATCTTCACCCCTCAATCATTACTTTTTTCTTTATCTGTCATTTCTTTAACTCCTTTTACTTTTACCAGTCTTCTGTTCCCTTTTCTTGCAAATGGTGGAAAAACCAAAACCTATTGCATGTGTTACAAAGGAGCGTAATTTCATCAATTGGCTTTAACTTAGCACCACAATAAGGGCATTTATAGCCATAGAAATATTCTGGTGTCCTATTTTGGAAAACTGGCTCATCATGCCAATACTTTGAATTTTTCATCTTTTAGCTCCTAAAACGGAATATCTCCGTTGTTTCTAAGCAACTCGGTTAAGCCACCAATTTCATCTAAAATTTGATCCGTCTTTCTTTTTTCAATTTCTTGAATCTCTTTGGTTTTGAATTCCTCGTAATTTTTAAAGATCGCACCTATTTCTCCTCTTTTCATTCACACCTGATCCCATATTTTCTAGCTCAAGCTCATAACTTGCATCAATAATCTTGCGTCTAGCCTCTTCAATCTTTGAATAAGTTGAAGATTTCATGTCTTCTTTTAAAAGTCCTACTTTTTCAATTTCATTGAGCTTAAACGTTACTTGGCTCAAAGCATCTAAATAGTCATAGTCTTTAATCTTGTCCATTTTGCCTTTATTCCTTTTCTAAATATCAATCCCATAAAAATTTGAAAGAAAGCAATTCAAATCAAACCACTTATTTACTAATTCAATATCGGAATGATAATTTATCTGTGCTACATCTATCAGATCTTCAATTGTCCCAGCGACTGCTATAGTATCGCCTCCTGTTATACTGACCAATGAATAAAGGCCATCGTTATAAGTACCAACAATGTAGTTATCAACATCTACATCTTCTGTATCAATGATAACTAGATGGCAATCCACATCATCTTCGCTTTCATTTGAAGGCAAAGGTGTGCCCTTCATTCGGAGCCTAACAATACTTCCTGGTCTAATTCCTTTTGACCAATTTTCTTTGTTCATTTTCTAATACCTCTTATCTTGAATACCACTAAAATCTAATTGCTTGCCCTTTGAGCCAGCTAGCAAACGGCTAACAAGCTTTGCATTGTAGGCTTGTCTTAGCTCACTCATTGTTAGATTGGTTGTAATGATGATCCGCTTCTGCCTGTTAGTGACTTGATAAAGCACACGTTGGACAAACTGGCTTGCTTCACCTTTAGTACTCATGACTGATTCACTCCCTAAGTCATCAATTACTAAAAGATCAGCATTAGATAGAGCATGTACCGCAAACTGTTCAGTCCATTTTTCCATTGGATTATCGAAACTTGATCTAATTGCCAGAAATAGGCTAGTTACATTTACAAATAAGCATCGTTGCGGTGGGTTGCTGAAATCATTAACGGCACTTAGCATAGCCATAGCTAAATGTGTTTTGCCTTGCCCAGGTGTCCCGTACAAAATCGTATTGAAGTTCAAATTGCGATCCTTGTAGTACTCACCAGCTAGCTTGCGTGCAATGTCTTTCATTTGAGCTTCTTTTGAGCCACTAGGGGCTTTAAAGTTATCAAACGTGTAACTATACTCTTTAGGATCATCGACTAAACTAAGCTGTCTTAAATCCTTCCTGATAACTTGCACATAATTAGTACGATCAAGTTCTCTTTTCTCTTTTCCAACTGCTTCACGTTGACATTTAATGCAGAATGGTTGAGGTGACTTGTCTGTATACACCATTGGTGTCTTATGAATAGGGCAAATCTTGTCAGACTTTTTCACCACAAAACTCAATCCAGCAACTTTTACTCTTTTTTCAAAGTCTTTAACGCTTTGCATCTTTACCACCTTCATCATCAATGTTCTTCTCTAAGAGTTAGGTTATTTTTTTGGCGTAGTTCTTTAATCCTATTTTTCATGCTGAATGACTCCTAAAACGGTAAATCATCATCATTAACGTCACTTAGATCTACTTGAGTGCTGTCATAGCCACCGCTAGTAGGTTTATCTTTATGCTTATCTAAGTTATTAGCATTTAGATAGTCATCAAAATGAGACGGACTAAACAAGGTTGATGGTCTCATATACTTCCACATATCAGTGTGTTGCCATTCAAAAGCCTTGTTGTCGATAACTGTTTTAAAGTCTTGAAGTGAATAGCCGTCTTTAAATCTTGCCCTAATTAAGCGTTGATTTACTGCGCTACTTGCTTTATAGTGGGCTTTAGTTTTTGAATTTAAATAATCAAGTATTTCTTGATAAGGAATATTATCGGGTTCGGCTTTTTTAGCCGAGCCTTTATTTATATTATTTGTTCTATTATTCTGTTCTTTTATATTGTTATATTTAGGTGAATCCTGTTTCACCAGGGGGGTGAAATCTGTTTCCCCACCCTCATGAATTTTGTTTCCCCACCCTAGTGAAATACATTTCACCAGGGTGCTTCCGGCTGTAATTTTTCGTCCTTTAATTATTTTGTGTTCTTTGTCAGCATAAATATTTACGCGCTTGATAAGCCCTTTATTTTCAAGCAATGTAAGATAGTTCTGCACTGATCTGTTAGTAGCATTCAATCTTTTAGCTATTTCAGTGTTACTCATAAAGAACTCACCGGTTACGTTTAGCATTGAAAGTATTTCACCCATTAGCAATATTGCTTTAGGCTTATCTAATAATTCCTGGTCTCTTGCTACGCCAACGGGAATCATTAGAAATGCTTTCGTTCCTTTAAACTCTTCCATTCCTACGCCTCTTTCTTTTCTTCTTTCACTGTGTAAAGCCCATTAGCCTCAATAAATTCATAAGCTGCTAAGTTCTTAGGGTCTCTCTTAGTCCACGTTTCAATAAACATGTGAGCTTGTTTGTCACCTGATTTTTCCCAGCTAACAACATCAACTAATTTTTCTTTGCCTCCGCCGTACTGAACTTCAAAACGCTGCGCACTCGCAATTTTTTTCTTCATTAGCTGCGCTTTTGAAATTTTAGTAGGTGTCTCATCTTTCTCACTTGGTAAGTCTTCACCTGCGTAAACATTCAGACCTAATCCGGCAAATGCTAACGCCTTAACTAGCGCTCTCATTTGAGTTTTATTAATTTGACTGTAGTTAGGTTTCATAACTGTTTTGTTGTGATTATCCATTACATAAAGTTGTGAGCTGAACTTTTGACCTTCAATGATCACACTTGCTTCAACTTCACATCCAGCTATAGTCAATCTGTAATCAACGGTTCGGCCGGTTGCTACCCAGCCATTTTGACTTGGTAAGTATTCCGGGTATTCTGTAATTTCCTTGTCAGCATCAGGATAAATACTCTTAACTAAGCCCCAAGCCTTAGCCCAGCTTAAATAGTTAAGCCCCATTTTTTTGTCAATTAAGTGACTTACATCAATCTTGGATAGAGTTGAATAAATGCTCTTTTTTAATTCTTCACTGGTTTGTTGTTTCTTTTCTTCAGTCATAATTATTTGATCTCCGCATTGTCTGAATCTTCATTAAGCTTAGAAACTACTTTTTCAATCATTGTGTTAAATGCTGCTTGCATAATTTCTTCGGGGGTTGCGCTATAGTCGCCACCAAAATCATGTTTATAGCTTCTAGCGTATTTTTTAGCTTTTCCGTATTTGCCTAGTGTTTTAGTGTCGTCATACATTTCTTTTTCAATAAAAGGAATATCGGCAATAATTTGATCTAGCCATTTTTGAGCATCATTCATTAGTAATTGCCTCCTTAATCAATACCTAAATAACTAGTTAAGGTCTCACAATTATAGTGTTCACAATCTTTTATAAGCTCTAAAAGACCGTTGCTGTAATTGTTAAGATCCAAAACAAAGTCAAAATGATCAGGGTATGGTGCTATTCCGCTATAGCCCATTTCATTTGCTAACTTATTTAAATCCCCTTTATAGTGATTTAAGCGTCCTTGAATAAAATCTGCAGCAGATTTATAGCCATTTTCAAAGTCATCAGCAGAATCACCAATTAAGGCTTCACGGCCATCAGGCAACTGAACAACTAATGTATCGGGGTCATTTTCTGCTTGTATCTCAAGTTTTCGTATTTCTTTTTGGCGGTTAATTTCATTAATCTGTTCTTGTGATTGAAGCATTGTGTTATAATCTCCTTAGTTTGATTTTTGTTTGCACTCACTAGGTCTTTTAACTAATGAGTGCTTTTTTTATGCCTAAAAATTCCTTTACATTTACTGGCAGTTCCGCAAAACTAGCACCACTAAGAGCGCTAATAGCGTTACTGTGAGCAACAAGGATAAGCTGGCGCTCGCTAAACTTACCGGCTCGTTGATAGCCCATATATGGTTGATAAACTTGTGCCATAGCCTCATAAATCCTCTTTCTTTTCTCTTAATTTCTTAATTTCTCTCACTGCAAATGCTGAAAGAATCAGCATAAGCACAACTAACAGTGAAATAACTTGGTCTGCATGGGTTACACCGTAGATACATAACTGCTCTATGACAGCTACTGGTAAAAATGCAATGGCGCAGAACTCCAGCACTTTTTCAAATCCTTTGCAGATATAACTCAATACATGATCAAGCTTGCTATTTCCCAAATCTGGCATAATATCCTCCTATGCGTACCCTCGTACGCTGTTATCTTCTACACACTTAATCAATTCCGACTTTTTGTATCGCTTAACGCCATCAATTACATGAACAGGAACGTTATGCTCTTGTCTAAATCGCCAAAAGGTTGTTAAGCTCATACCTAAAACATCGGCAGCTTCAGTAGCATTCAGGTACTCTTGAAGCACATATCTTTTTGTGTACTTCTTGATCAACTTTTCAGCATCTTTTTTGCTAAGAAAATTTTCTTTACGTTTGGGCTCTGTCCTTGCTACTTCTTTCACTACCATGCGATAAATACCGCGCTGTAGGTCATCCATAGCTATCACCTCCTATCTCTTAGATCATCCAAATTAATGTCTAACGCATTTTCTATTTATGCGATGTATCCAGACCCATCCGGATTAATTGTGCCAATGATATTGCCATTTTGGTCCTCAGCCTTAATTCCATTCTCACCAGTCACAATCTTTACGGATTGTGACTTTTTCTTTTCTTTCAAAAACTTGTTAATAAAGTACTGCTGACCTTTTCCAGTCACTTTAGGGGTCTTACTAATTGAAGTAGAGCCATTCGAGTGGTTGATGGTCGTTTCTTTAATCTTGAACAAGCCTAAATTCATAGCTCTCTGTGTTGGCATGTTCCAATCGCTGCCCTTGCGGCTGATCAAGTAGCCATTCGCACGCATCCACTTGAATAGTCGTGTTGCTCCAATGTCTACGCTGTTACCTCTCAGGATTTTAGCCAATTCACCAATTAAAATGGTTGATTTGCTGGTTGCTACCGAATCAGCAAACAAGGCTTTGGGCTTCATTTCATGAACTTGGCTTTCAGCATCCTTTCTCAGCTGCTGCTCAATTAATCTTTGTTCGCGCTCATCTTTCAACTGAGTAGCAAGCTTGATGATTGTGTCAGGGTCGGTTAGTACTTCCTCAATCTTTTCATCAGTCATGTAAGCACCATGCTTGCGGATAGTTGGAAGAACTTCACTAGTTACCCAATGCTTGAACTTCTTGGCATTTGGCATTTTGCTAGACAGGATCAGACTGTATAAGCCCGATTCGTTGACTACTACTGCAGCTTGATTTCTACCTATGGAGTCCCGAATCGTTACCCCATCTTTTTTATCCTCTCGGTCAACATGATCTTGAATAGCTTTTCTTGTATTTACATATCCGAGAATCCTAGCTACATCTTTTCCAACAAAGTAAGCTTGATCATCAATAGATAAAGTTCTTACTTGTTGATTCTCAAAATTAAATGATTGAAGTTTACTCATGCTTTCTCCTTTCTTCTCATTTTGAATAACTTTACTTCAAAAAAATATCAGGTGAAATACCCAACGTTTTTGAAAACGCAATTGCAAAGTCAGCATCGAACTTGGAGCGTCCATTTAGTCGTCCACTCAGAGTAGGTTCACTAATCCCCATTTTTTCAGCAACAAACCTTTGCTTAATTCCGTGTTTCTGGAGATAGTCTCTTGCCAGTTCTCTAGCATCTGACTTTAAAACTGTCACCATTTGCACCCCTCCATTTCTTCTCAATTTGTGTAACTTGATTACATTTACTATCATACTACCCATTTTGAGAAAGTCAACATTTTTCTTCACATTTTGAAAAGAAATATTTTCAAAACGAAAATATAGCTTTACAATGTACTCAAATAAGGAAAAACAGAAAGTGAGGTACTTATGAGCACTTTTAGTAATCGCCTTGAGAGCGAAAGGAAAAAGGCTGGCTGGACCAAAACATATACTGCAAAGATTCTGCATTTACCATTAACTACCTATGCAAACTATGAATATGGCAATCGTGAGCCAGATATAGAAACCATCTCCGAAATGTCTAAATTATTCAATGTTACAAACGACTACCTAATGGGAAAAACAGATAATCCTTCATCATCTACTGACTTTTCTGACGCAGACTTAGATGCTCTTTTGGACAACGCCCACTCCTACGACGGTAAGCCTATGACCGATCATGACCGTGAAATTATCAAGTCTTACTTAAAAGGATATTTTCAAGGCAAAGAGTAAGGTGAATCGTTATGAGTGATCGTATAAAAGATTTACTTAAAGACCATCATTTGAAGCTCGTATATAAGGACATAGAGAGTGAAGGCTATATAGTCCACATGCCTGATCCTTGTCCTGACTTTGTCTTTGTTAAAGATGGCCTATCAGATGAAGAAACTGAAAGGGTTATCTTACATGAGCTTGGTCATGCTGAAGCCGATGATGATGCGCAAAAAGACTACAAAGACAATCCTATAACTCGCATATGCTGTGAGAGTGGTGCAAAAAACTTTGTAGTCCATGAACAAATAAAAAAGTACATTGATCTGGGCAATGATGTAGCAAGTGCCAACTGGCTGAATTTAGCAAAATACATTGGTACTGATAATTATTATTTAGTGCAAGAAGAGTTACTGAAATATGGGGTTGAATAAATAATGACTAAAGAATGTGCTATTTGTGGATCAAAAATTGGTTTTTTAGATCAAGATCTAATATTTAAAGATGGAAGAATTTGCAGTAAAGAAATTAAAAAATATGGTTTTGCTAAGAAAGCAGGTTCTGATGTTCCAACTTTAAAAGCGATCAATTGGGCTGATAAACATACAATTAGTGAATTAAAAGAATTTATAGCAAACGGTGATACTTTTCCAGATATTATAAAAAAGCAAAATATTGCAAAAATTAATGCCAAAGCTGCTAAAAAACATAATAAGCAAACTAAGATGGAAAAAATATGCTTTAACTGTGGTTCGAAAATTGGGTTTTGGGATCAAGAATTTGATTTGAAAGATGGTTTTTTATGTGGTAACTGTTGGCAAAAATATCATTTTTCTAGTCACGTAAGCGAAAGAAAAATGAGTGAATACATAGAAACTATTTCAACAGCAGAATGTCAAAAACTTATTAATAATCCTGACGCTTTGGATGATGTAAAAATTAAATATGGATATGTCAAACACTTTTGGGAAAATGATAAACAAGCCAAGGAAAAAGGAAAAGATAAATTAGAGCAAGGAAAAATTAAAGACCAAAAAGTTGCTGAAGAGCAAGCTAAAGCTGCAGCTCTTAATAAGAAATATGAGGAATTATTACCTATTTTTCAACAAGAATGTTCAGCTAAATTTGGAAAGTATCTTTTTGATGATACAAGACGCCAGATTTTAAAGAAAAAGTCCTTCCTTTTTGATCCTGAATTTTACAATTACAGCGATATCATTTCATACAGAATTAACCAGCAAGGACATAATGAAACCAAAAAACATGGTATTACACGTGCATTGGTTGGTGGTGCTTTAGCTGGTGGAGTTGGGGTGATTGTCGGTGCAACTACTGGTGGCAAACAAACAGACTATATTGATCATCTTGGAATAATTGTAAATCTAAAAAATGGGGACAATTTTGAGATTGTTTTTATAAGGAAAATCGATGAAATAAAGTCTAACAGCTTCACTGCTAGATCAATTATTTCTGACGTGAATGGATTAATATCATTGCTTGATGCAATTATTGCTAAAAATCAGAGTTTAGCTAACACCACTATTTCGTCTAGTAATCAAGCTAAAGTAAATAGCACAGCAGATGAAATACGAAAATACAAAAAACTAGCAGACGATGGAATAATCACGCAAGATGAATTTTCAGCTAAAAAGAAGCAATTATTAGGATTGTAAAAAATAACCCGCCCACTCTATTGAGCAGACGGGTTTATATTTAGCGGTTCAAAGAACATATGTATCTTTGAAAGGAGGTGATATAAATGCCAAAAAGAAAAAACACTGCAATTAAGCCGTACAAGCTTAAAAGCGGTAAAAAGCGTTATATGTTTTACATCTATTTAGGTCAAAAGAATGGCCAAAAAGTACAAACTTTTCGCCGTGGCTTTAAGAGCTATGAAGAGGCTGATGCTGTATATAAGCAACTAGCCGCAACCAATCCTCAAGATTTTGTAAAGCAGAAGCAATATACAGTAGATCAGCTCTGAAATGAATGGTTTAAACGCTACGTTTTAGACGTAAAGCCTTCTACAGCTCAAAAAACTTATGAACTGTACAATCTGCATATCAAGCCTGTGTTTGGTGATTCTTATGTAGATGCTTTAACCACTAAAACCATTTCAGACTATTTCTATTCTTTAGCTGAAAAGTACAAAAGATATCGCACCGTTTTCAACTATCTACATAAATTATTAGAGTATGCGGTTGATATTGAATTGATTAATCGCAATCCTGCCCGCTCTTCTCTTTTGCCTAAAAAGTCAGCGGTTAAAGGACGTGATACATCACATAATTTCTACACACTTGATGAGTTAAAGGCTTTCTTAGATACTGCTAAGGGAATAAGTGATCAAGTTTACTTCTACTTTTTGATCCTGGCAACTACAGGAATCCGCAAGAGCGAGGCTATTGCCCTCCACTGGTCGGATTTCGATTACAAACATAAAATCATACACATTAATCGAACAACGGCTTACAAGCTCAAAATTAAGGATAACGGCGAAATAGAAACAAACGATTATGGCACACAAATCCCTAAAGGTAATGAAAGCCGCGTTGTACCTATGTCAGACTTAGTATATGATGCTTCACTTCACTGTCGTAAAGATCTAAACCCACTTGTCTTTCACAATACTAAGGGCGACTATTACCGCTCTAGTAAGGCTGACAAGTGGAAAAAGCAAATTTACGAAAAGAACCCAAATCTTAAAAAGATTACGGTTCATGGATTGCGTCATAGTTTGGCTACAATTGCTAATGATAATTGTTGGAATATGGTAGATGTTAAAAATGTGCTTGGACATAAGAGTCTAGATTTAACGCTAGGTACTTATACTCACACAACCAAAAATGGTGAGGAAGAAATTCGTAAAGATATTAATGGGCTTTTTTAAAAAGGCTTTTTCTATCAAATTTCTATCAAAAAATGAGAGTAAAGCAAAAGAACCGCATAACCACGCGGTTCTTAGCTACTCTAAAATGTATAATACGGAGACAGAGAGATTCGAACCCTCGCACCGGAATAACCCGATCTACACCCTTAGCAGGGGCGCCTCTTCAGCCACTTGAGTATGTCTCCAATGGGCCTAAATGGACTTGAACCATCGACCTCACGCTTATCAGGCGTGCGCTCTAAACCAGCTGAGCTATAGGCC
>NZ_CANBCQ010000027.1 GCF_947367125.1 uncultured Lactobacillus sp. | reverse complement strand
CCTTTTTTAATGCAATAAAAAACTTGTTAACAGCTTATCATATAGATAAGTCATCAACAGGAAAAATTATAGAGCCTAAAATATCGCAAAAAGCCTTGTTGTAATAAGGTTTTTGTGATATTTTTGTTTTTAGGGAACTTGATTGGTCGTGATCATTTTTCCTTGTTTTTATAAAACAAAGAAAAAGTTTTGAACTTTAGGTTCAAATTCGGGAGGTGAATTATTCATGGCAAATAAGGCAGAATTAGTTTCTGAAGTTGCTGCAAAAACTAAGTTAACTAAGAAACAAGTTGCATCTACTGTTGATGCTATCTTTGAATCAATTCAAGATAATCTTGCTAAGGGTGAAAAGGTACAATTGATCGGTTTTGGTACTTTTGAAGTACGTCACCGTGCAGCACGTAAGGGTCGTAACCCACAAACTGGTGATGAAATTGAAATTCCAGCTAGTGAAGTACCTGCATTTAAGCCAGGTAAGGCTCTTAAGGAAGCTGTTAAGTAATTACTTATCTTAATTTAGTTAAGACGTTGGATTTTGTTCCAGCGTCTTTTTTTAGTACAATGGTACTTTGATTGGAGGAGAAACTATGAGCTATTCTGAACAATTATTAGATTCAATTCAAAATCACGATTTTTCACAAAATAAACATCTTTTAAAAGAAGCTTTGGATAATGATAGTCCTGAAGTATTATCTTCTTTAGCAGAAAATTTGACAGGTTTAGGTTTTACAGACTTGGCAAAGGAAATATATCGAGCTTTAATTGCTAAATTTCCTAAAGAAGATTTGTTTAAAGTTTACTTAGCAGAAATTATGTTAAATGATGGTGATGATGATGATGGCCTATCGCTTTTATATAATGTCTCTAAAGACTCTTCTGCTTATTTAGATAGTCTGTTAGTACAAGCAGATTATTATCAAACAAATGGCCTAATAGAGACTGCTAAAGACAAATTAATGCAAGCAATGCACTTAGATCCTGAAGAAGATGCAATTAAATTTGGTTTGGCAGAAATTGAATATCTAAGTGGCGATTATGAGCAAGCGCTCGAATTATATCAAGATTTAATTCAGCGACAAAATACCTTTGGTGAGGTGAATTTATATCAAAGACTATTTGCGACCTTTGCTAAGATCGGTAATTATGAAGAAGCTGCTAAAGTCATTCATGAACATACGAATAGTATTTTGGATATTGATTCTAAATATGAGGCCGGCTTAATTCTTTTGTCTGTTGGTGATGATAAACAAGCAATCAAATTTTTAGATGAAGTAATTGAACAAAGCCCAGATTATGTAAATGCTTATCCATTATTAGCACAAGCTTATGAACATCAACATGATAATGAGCAAGTTTTGCGGACCGCTCAAGCTGGTCTAGCCTATAATGAGTTGGATGAAGTACTTTATTCAATTGGTGCTCGTGCTGCAGCTAATTTAAACGAGTTAGATACTGCTCGTAATTTACTCGAGAAGGGGTTAAAAATGGCTCCAGACAATAGTGATTTACGGATGCAATTATCTAACCTCTACGTTCATCAGCACCAAGCAAATGAAGATATTGCTTTATTTAAGGACTTGGATGAAGAAAATATAGAGCCGCAGGCACATTGGAATTTGGCTCTTTCATATGAAGATTTAGAGGATAATGAAAAAGCACAGAGTGAATTCTTACTAGCCTACCCAAGCTTTAATAATAACCCTGATTTCTTGCGACAAATGATTATTTTCTTCAATGTTCAAAACAACGATGAGATTACTAAACAACTGTTAGCAAGGTATCTTAAGTTGGTTCCAGAAGATGGCGAAATGCAGGATCTTTATAATAATTTGTAAAAAAATAACCGCGAAGTTTTTTGCTTCGTGGTATTTTTTAGAAGATAGGAGCCAGTAGCCGTGAAAAGTATTGTTTGAACTTAAGCCACTTGGATTGTCGAGCAAAGTATTCATTAGTTAAAAGGGTACATTCGGTTAAATCATTTTCAAAAATCCGTTTAAGTTCTTGTGTCAATTGAGGATTGTAATTAAATGTATTGACTTCAAAATTTAAAGTATAGCTTCTAAAATCTTGATTAGCTGAACCAACCGATGAAATATTAGAACCAGATACCATAGTCTTGGCATGAATAAAACCATTATTATATTTGTAAACCTTAACGCCATGTGCAACTAAATATTTAGCGTAATATTCGGTTGCTCGGTAAACAAAAGGATGGTCTGGCATGCAAGGAATCATTATCCGAACATCAACACCACTATTTGCGGAGATAATTAGTGCCTCTAGAATTGATTCTTCAGGAATTAAATATGGCGTTTGAATATAAATATATTGTTTAGCTCCGGCAATAATCCCTTCATAACCGCGTCGAATACCATAGTGTTGATTATCAGGACCAGAAGAAACAATTTGCATAGCTACATTTTCAGTATTGTTAAGGTCTTGGCGATCAATAGTAAATGTTCGCAGTTCACTTAGATTAAATTTTGGCAGCGCAGTTCGTCTAGTAGATGTATTCCAATCCATCGCAAAACGAACTTCCATTAAGGTAGATGCTTGTCCATTAACCCGTAAATGAGTATCACGCCAATGACCAAATTTCTTGGATTGATCAACGTATTGATCACCAATATTAAAACCACCAATATAGCCAATTTGATGATCGATAATAACTAATTTACGGTGCAAATGATAATTTAAACGAGGCGTAGTAAACCAATGTTTTTTAGAAGTTGAAATAAAAGGTTGAGCCTCTCCGCCTAATTCTCGTAAATGATCAAAAAATGCAGGTTTAGTGCCATGAGAACCAGAGGTATCATAAATAACTCTAACTTTAACACCCTTTGCAGCAGCTTCTTCTAAAGCCTTTAACACTCGTTTACCTAAGTTATCAGCATAAAAAGTATAAAATTCTAAACTAATAGAAGTTTTAGCTTGTTTTAGATCAGTGATCATATTTTCAAATAACTCAGGACCATTGATGAATACTTTTACTTTATTTGCAAAGGTTAAAATAGCATCATCATTGTTTAAGTTCAGTTCCGATAACATTCGCGCACGTGGCTTACGTTCTTTTTCAGGTAGAAGATCATGGTCTTTTAGCATTGCTTTTTGCTGTTGAAGATAGTAATTGCGGGCAACTTTTTGTTCACTTAGGATAGCAAAAATCTCATCATGTGAAAGCTGACGCCCGAAGAAAAGATAAAGAATAAAGCCGATACCAGGCAAAACTGTTAATACTAGCATCCAAGCCCAAGTAGACACAACACTGCGATGACTGCGGAAAACCGTCCATACGGCAAATGCTATATTGATAATCCACAGAATTTCAATTATCCTGCGAATAACATCCCAGGTAAAATTCATAAAAAACTCCCCTTACATAAGTAACTATAGAAGTAATTGTAGCAGTAAAAAAAAGAAAAGACTATGTTTAGTATGATAAAGAAAATTTAAATTTATCTAAGCAAAAGTTCAACAATAAGTGTTATTTTTGATAGAATAAAGGTAAGAAAGACATAATTATTGTACGGGGGTAGAAATTATGATCAATAAGAAGATTATTTACATGACAGGGCTAGCCTTTGCTTCATTAAGTTTAGGTGCGATGACTACTCAAACGGTTAATGCAGCGGCAGCTAATCCGATTCAACAGGGTAAGAGATTAAACTTAACTAGAAGAGCAACAGTTTTTAATCGCAACGGAGAAAAAATTGGTCATTTAAGAAGGGGTCGCGTTTACAAGATAAGAGGTATTAAGGTAATTAACGGTAATACTTTCGTACGAATTGGAAAAAACAAATTCGTTAAGGAAGGCGCATTTTTACCTTATGTTAAAAGTGCTATGAAGATTGTAAATCGTATCAAGCATCCATCATATGTTTATGATAAAAATGGACAACCAATTTCAGGTAAATTTGTTAAGCAAGGTACTAAAGTTAAAAATTTAGGTCATATTGAAATTGATGAACGGCCATATATTCAAATTGGAGAAAATGAATATATAAAGGCAAATAATGTATTAACCACAATCATTAATTATTAAAGGCACGAAAAAACGGCTATATCAACTTGATATGGCCGCTTTTCTATTTGTGAATAAAGAAGTGATGTGGTTTTTTATAAGTGAAATCTGTGGTCATTAATTGAAGTAGTATCATATCTAGCTTTTTCCTTGGTATATGTGCCTTTTAGGACTATTCTTGCTCTTCGGCATTCTTTAATATTCTTCTTGAATCTTTGAATTTTCCTGCTTTTTTCCTGCTTCAAATTCATTTGTTTTTTACTACTTTTAGTTTAGATTTATTTTTATCTTCTTGTAGAATAGTTTGAGAATCAGGAAAATTCTTTAGACGCTCGATAGCAGTATTTTTTACTTTGTTGGTAATGTGCAAGTAAATTTTCTGAGTGATTGTTGAGTTGCTATGACCTACACGGTGCTGGATCACATTTAAAGGCCAACCTTGTTCGGCTAGTTTTGATACGTGTGTATGTCTAAAGATGTGCGTTACCAAATTTTTATGTATTTCTTCTTTTTTTGCGATAGTTTTTAGCATGCGGTCTATAGAACTAATGCTAAAATAATTATTATGATACCACTTGCTTGTAAAAATATAATCGTTTGCCTTTTTTCCTTTACAGTGATCAAGGGCTATTTTTTTAGCCTCTGGTGGTAGATAAACATCACGATCACCAGAAAATGTTTTAGCATTTTTGGTTTTGCGATATCTTTCACTTGGCTTTTTTTCTCCTTTAATAAAAATTAATGTTCCTTCAACTCTAGCAAAGTAGTTGCCATCTTTGTCTTGTAGTATATTCTTCTTTTTAAGAGCAATTGCCTCACCACATCTCATGCCTGTGTTATATAACCAGATAAAAAGGTCCTTTAGATCTTGGCGATTGTGCTTATCGCAATAAGTTAAAATCTTAGCATATTCATCATCTTCAAGATATTTGTTTTCTATTTCTTCATGTCTTTTTTTGGATTGACTTTTCCAAGTTATTTTTACCTGATTTACAGGATTTTTAGAAATATATCCGTATCTAATTCCAAGATCAAAAACACCAGAAATACATGACTTATAACTATTAACTGTTCCATTTGAGTAATGACGAGGATTATCGTAAAGTAGGCTATCAAGATACTTGTTTATAAATTGTGATGTTATATTTTTAGCAATAAGTTTAGTGCCCCATTCGCGATTAATTTTTTGTAATGTTGTTTTTTTACGATACCAGGTAGTATGGGCTAACTGTTGTTTGGCAATTGATATATACTTATTAGTAAGTTGCTCAAAAGTAATATCCGTATTACCAGTCTGTAAGTCAGTTAATCGTTTGCGAATTTTTTCGTCAAGAAGTAATTGTGCCTTTTTCTTTACTTGATTATTATTTTTACCGAAAGTAACGCTTACTTCTTGATATCTTTGAGTTAAAGGATTTTTGTAATTATCAACAAATTTAAATTTACCTGTTTTTGTTTTTACAATCCACATATTATTTACCTCTATTTTCTGTTAAAATAGAGTATGCGAAAGCCGCTGTGCTTTCACACACTGCTGTTCAATTTTTTGTTCAGTTAGAGTTCAATTTTTCTAATTCAGCATGATTGCCAGATCATTGCTGAATTGACCCTCACTCGTTGCCAGACGGGTGGGGGATTTTTTTAGTTTTTAGTTTTTAGTTTTGTTCAATCCAGTTCCTGATATCATTTCTGTCAGCATTCAATTTATTACGCATTGCGTTGTATTCTTGAGAGCCAACTTGATTTTCAATAGAACTGTTAAATCTACGTTGTGCATTTTGTAAACGTCTGTCTCGCTCGGCTTTTGTCATGAACCAGCCATTGCCTTTTACGACACAGATAGAGCCTTTGTTTACGGCACCATAGCCTAAATGGGTAATAATCCATGCGTTATTATTTGCTTGAGTAGCAGTTACAACTTGGCCTGAACTAAGATCTTGCTTAAGAATTCTTTTTAGTCGAGGGTTGTATTCAAACATCTTAATTCTTTTAGTAACTACAACTTCAGTTGGCTGAGCGCCAGCTAAAGCTTTGTAAGGTACTTTAAACTTCTTATGAGCAACTCTTATTTTAGCATGCCTATGTTTCTTAGCTACTTTAACTGATTTGGTGTGGACTGCAAACACAGTTGAAGTAGGAGCTGATAAAACTCCGCAGAGAGTTGTTCCGACAGCCAGTAATGATAAAATCTTTTTATTCAAATTCTATATCCTCCGAAATAGTTTCAGGTTTAACGTCACTGTGGACAAAAAATATACTAGCTTGCTTTAATATCCCATTGTTTAATTTGCTTCATAATTTTATTATGAGTAGCTCCATAGGGATGATACATTAAATCCCACATACCCATTTTTACCAACTTGCAGTATTGATTCCATGTAAAGGTGTAGGACTTATTGACACGTTTTTTTGCTCCATGAAATAGTCCATAATCAATGTAGTAGTGCCTTTGATAAGTATCAAACCAACTAAAACTGAATGGATCACGCATAGAGCAATAATTGTATTTTTTGCCTATTGTCCAACCCCAAGCAACTCCACGGTCTCTAATAGTTGCTACATCACCAGGATGAAGCATATATGCTTTGATATATATGTTATGTGCTTCGTCTTTCCCACGATGTACCTTATAAACTTGGGTATTTTTCAAAATAACCACTTTGTGAAACTTATTTGCATATTTTGTATAAGCTTTTTGTGTATAAAGCGATGTAGCTTCTACTTGAGAATTTGAAGAATCAGTTGCACCTACAAAACTAAAAAATGCACAACTAGCTACTAAAGTAGGCAGCCACTTTTTGTATTTCATTTGTTACAATCTCCGAGTTTTACAAACTATAACTAACTTTAATTACTTTACCTAAGATACGACCGGGATTTTCTTCATTGAGAAGAATAGGATCGTATTTTTTATTTTCCGGCATTAGCATTACTTGATTACCGACATGCTTAATGCGCTTGAGTGTGGCTTCTTCATTATCGTCAACCAATACTGCAGCTATTTCATCATTTTCAACGGTAGGCTGGAGACGGACAATAACTGTAGCACCGTTAGGAATTTTAGGTTCCATAGAATCACCTTGGCATTTTAAAGCAAATAATGTGCCATCTGGCTTTTCATCAAAAAACTCTGTTGTATAGCCGTCGATGTTTTGTTCAGCAAGAATAGGAGTGCCGCATGCAATTGTCCCAATGATAGGGATGCGAACAACATGCATCCCTGATTGCTCAATAGGTTTCATGTTGGTAGGCTGAGAATTATTGGATAGGTTAGAGTTTGATTTTCCAATTAACTCAGTAGGGGATATACCGAATAGATTAGACAATTTTGTAACTTTGTCCATTAAAGGCTTATTACGTCCTTGCTCCCAGGATGCTACAGTAGTTGGCTTAACACCTAGTAATTCAGCTAAATCCTTTTGCGTGTAATGATATATTTTTCTTAACTTACGTATATTTTCTCCGATAGCATTCAAATTTTTCACCACCTCATAAGCCAATTATACATTTATTCCGTATAAAATAAACAACTTTTTGTATATTTTATCCATATTTGTGTTGACAATACATTTTATCCGTAGTTTAATATTAGATGTAGCGAATGAAAAGGAGGTTAGTTGAGTGAAATTCACATTGAAGCAAGCAAGAAATTATGCTGACTTTAGTCAAGCAGATATGGCTAAGCACCTTCATGTAGGATTGAATACCTATAGAAATTATGAGAATGGTACTACTCCTATGAGAATTAGAACGGCAGAGATGTTTTCTAATTTAACTGGTGTTCCTTTTGATCAGATTATTTTTTATTCTGATACTACGGATAAAATGTAGTGGAAGGAGAAAACGAAATGGAAAAGAAAAGCATCGCAGACAAAGAAACTGCAATGCTAATAGCTAAAAAATATTTAATTGTTTGTAAATATTGTCGTCATGTTGTTCATAATGGCAATTACTGTGAAAACTGTGGTCATAGACTTAATTAGGATAAATTGTTTTTATAGTAGCTTCGGTGGCAATGCCAACCAAAATATCCTTTGCAACATCTAGGATAGGCTTGCCAAACTTTTTCCATTTATAAGCAGCTAATTTAGTTTTTGGCGTATCACTTACTAAATCAGGGATAGCTTCTTTTAGTTCGTTTTGCTCTTGCTGATCTAGCTGTGATAAAGTTAGTAAATTTTCTAGTGCCTTAATGGATGTCTCTGTCCACGGAAAAGGTTTACCACAAGTTTCGCAATATTTTGGGACGGAAACTGAGTGCCTACCAAGTACTACAAAACCATCAGCATAGTAGTATCCCCTAATGACTGAATGACAATTTGGGCAGGAATCAATTAACTTTTTACCACATTTTTTGCAGTATCCAGTTACTGGTTTATTCCAATCAGCACCATCAGTTAATTGATGTCCATTTAGACAAATAATTTGCTTATATTGAATGTCCATATTTTCCCTCCTTATATATAAAGTATCACTACTTTATAGAGCAATCTTAAGCTTAACTAGTTTATCACTGAATATAGTGGCTATCAAGAAAGGAAAACACAATATGATGTGGAACAAAGTTGAGACATTGTTGAAGGCAAAATCACTTACTGTTTATCGTTTGTCAAAACTGACAGGTATTCCAGATAACACACTTAGAAATTATCGAACAAAGCAATCTGATCCTAGCTTTACCAATGCTTGTAAGATTGCAGACGCTCTAAAAGTAAGCCTAGATGACTTGAGAGACAAGGAGGCGACGAAATGACAATTAGAGAAGTGTGTTTGAAAGCAAAGAAAAAGCCACAGCCTAAAAATACTGCAGCTTCCTCTTTAAAAGGAATTCATTCTAAAGATAAAAATGGTTCCTTTGGCATATTGCCTGATGGCTCAATTTATTCATCAGGTTCGAGTTCATAATTTGCCTTGATATGGTTCATAGGTGGATTACCAGTTACATGCCTAAGTAAAAAAGCTTTATTTCCATTGTCCCATTCTTGATATAAGTAGGAGTTGCCAAATTTATCTTCACCTGCTGATTGGGCAATGATCTGAGCACTAAATGGCTTTACGGGTTTAAAAGTCATTCTTTCTGCAAACATGTAATCTTTGGTTAATTCATTAAACGGAATTTGATTATATGAAATGATTTTCATGTATAGTCACCTCCTCTCTAATTCAATTCTAACAGAGAAATCAGAGGTAACGCCCCGTCTGAGAAAATAGTCAAAACATTTGAAAGAAGGTGAGAAACGTGACTGATGAAGATTTACTTGAAAAGATGAAAAAGTATATTGGTCGTAAGTTGGATCAAGACAGTGATCCTCAAGCAATGAAGGCCATCATTTCTGAGTATATGCACATGAAAGGAGATGATTACCGTTGATGGCAAACGGCTGGAAGACGCCCAAGCAGATTCAAGAAGATTATGGTCTAAAGGCTCAAACTTGGGCTACTTGGCGCCAAAAGTGTGAAGCATCCCCTTATAGGGATGCGATTGTAAGAGTATCAACACGGTCAACTTTTATTATTGAACCTCGTTGGCAAAAGTTCTTGATCTGGCAGTCAAAGAACTTTGAAGAAAAACATATGGATCCGCATTTGCGTGATCTACAAAATTAGGAGAATTGAACTATGACAAGAAAGAAACGGTAGTTGTCGTGATGTACGTAGCATTAATCACTTTAGCGGTCTTAGGTCTGTATTGTGTCCCTGATGTCCTTGCAACTGGAATGTAGGAGGGATGAACAATGACAGAACAAACTTTCAATAATTTGCTACATAGCAGCAATGCTTTGTTTGACCGCAATAATGACATTTGGGCAAAAGAAACTATTTTGACCAAACTGCAAAAAAACACGCTACCTGAAATCAGGTAACGTGTCAAACACATAAGATAAATTGATAATCCTTAACAAGTATACCACCGTAAGAGGAAACATACATGCCGAAGATTAAAAAAGTTTACAAAACTAAGTATACAGTGATTGATAACACTGTAATTGAAGACACAAAACTATCGTGGAAAGCCAAAGGGCTTTTCACTTATTTATGGAGTCGACCAGATAACTGGAACTTCTATGCTTCAGAAGTAGCTAAGCATTCTAAGGGAAGCAGAGATCAAGTGTTAACTGGTCTTGCAGAGCTTGAAGCGTCCGGTTATTTACGACGTAGTCGTAAACGTGATAAGAATGGCCATTTAACTAGTCAGAATGAGTGGCTATTATCACAAGAGCCAAATACTGCTTGGATTGCTGAAGCTGCAGAAAAGAAGGCTAAAAAGGCAGCTAAGTCTAAAACTAAAAAAAGAAAAACAATTATTAAAGCTGTGTATAAGTTTAAGTTACCTAAGTCGGAAAATCCAACGTTGGAAAAACCTATGTTGGAAAATCCGACACTACTAAATACTAACCAGACTAAATACTTACTAGATAAAATACTTAGTTTATCTCTCTCTAAACCTCTCCCTAAAACTAGAACTGTGGATAAATCCCCAGCTCTTGATTATGAGAGAGATGAAAAACTAAATAAAATAATTTTTAAATTCAATCAAGCTAGGGTTAAATGGCATAATCCGATGGTCGCTTTTTCTAATTCGGAGCGTGCCCAATTAGCTAAAGCTATTGGCTCTAAATCAATTGAGCAGCTTGAAAAACAGCTGGATCCGATTATTGACAACGTAGCAATCTTTGCTAAGCAGTATCCAGCCGGCTACTTTATCAGCTCAATCAGAAATTTACCGGAGGTAGAAGACATAAATGCATAATGACAAAAACATCAGCAAGAAAGTGCTGGTTTATTTACCAGCTGGAATTGTAACTACTCCAGAATGGCTGTTTAGAACATTCACCACGTCTTCACTTGCAAATCACGGGATCAGAAAAGTAACTAAAGATCTTAGGACATATAGACCTAACAAAGAAGCAGAAATTGGCAACGCAGAGTTCGTAATTCAGATTAATAACAGTGATCTAGTTACTAGAATTAGTGCTGATACGCCTGTTGTTTATAAAGGATTTAAGAAGTGGGAGGCACTTGCATGAAAACTAAGAGAATGATTGATGAACAGCGCATTTTAAATATTATTACAGCAGCTAAGTTTGTTAGCTATGCTCCAATTGAACGTTTGACTGATAATCAACATTTATCAGGTGGAGCAATGACAGACAAAATTAGAATTTCTGCATTGAGTTACTTGATTGATAACATTCGTGATGAAGTTGGCTTGGGCTTCGGAGATGTAGCGGATAATGTCCTGGCAAGCTCATTAAAAGGTGAATCAGGTCGCTTTGCTAAAGAAGCAATGATTATGGGCTGGAATTTTGCCAAAGTTATGTCAGCAATGGAGGATAAAAATGACTGAATTAAAAAGAGCGACTGTTAAGTGCCATGGGAAATTTAAAACTAGTTTGAGTATTAATAGAGACGGCGTAAGCATTAGCTTTACTGCTGAAAGAAAGACAGTTGATCTAAATCGTTTGGCTGCAATGCTTAAAGACGGTGCAACAGCCATTTTTGTAAGTGATCAAACGGAGCTTCCGGTTGATGACGATAAGGATAAGCCAGTTAAGGGACAAATGAGTCTTCTAGATAACGGCACTAAGTAGGTGATCTAATGGCTAAAAGACATATTAAGCTATTCAGATATTACAAAGAATGGATCACTGTTTGGAAAAGCCAGAAAATACGCGATGTAACTTATATCAAATATGAGCAAGTTCAGCGCTGGCTTAAAGAAAATGCCCCAAATCTGTATTTAGACAAATTAACTAGAACGGATGTGCAAAAGATCGTTAACAAATACGGTGAAACCCATGAGCTAGAAACAGTTAAGGACTTCCTACACCACATTCAAGCTCCATTAAGGGATGCAGCATATGAAGGATGGGTTGCAAGAGATCCGACTTATAAAGTTGTAGCCTCAAGTCAAGTTAAGCATAAGGCCACACGCCAGATGTATCTGGAAGTTGATGAGGTTCAACGTCTAGAAAAGGTTTTGGAAAAGCACTATCATCCGATAGCTGATATGTGTGACTTTGATCTAAGAACTGGTTTAAGGTTTGCCGAGGTGTTGGGATTAACGCCAGCGGATGTAGATTTTGATAAACACACGGTTTATGTGAATAAAACTTGGAATTATAAAGCTGGCTGCGACAGTGATTTCATGGAAACAAAAAATAAGTATTCCCATCGTGTAATTACGATTGATTCACAAGCTGAAGATGATTTAAGAAGAAACATGTTTGGTGTATCAAAGAACGAACCTATTTTCGTTAAAAGATGGACTAGTTGGAAAATGACACACAGGACACGTCCGCCACGCAAACGATTTAAAAAGTATGTAGCAATTCATAACGCAACAATTGACAGCTATTTATCTAGATTGTGTAAAGAAGCTAAAGTTCCAAGAGTCACCTTTCATAATCTTAGGCATACGCATGCATCCCTGCTAATCGCTAATGGTGTTTCAATTCAGTCTGTTGCTAAAAGACTTGGGCATGCTGACACTACTACTACGCAAAAGACATATATCCACTTGCTGGATGAAATGAGAGAGAAAGATAATAGACAAATTGTGAAGATTATGGACGGGCTAGGTGACTAGATGTTATTTGATGTAAAAACAGTGAATGCTTTGCTAGACATCGATGAGTCATATAAAGCACCTGAAAGAATGCTGCAGTTAATGCTTGATAATCAAAAAAGAGTAGAAACATTCAAGAAGTTCTTAGAAATTTCAACAAATATGGAGTTCGATTGGTTCCATGAATACTTTGAGGATGAACAAGCAGAACGCAAATCTAAAAAGCAAGATTTTACCCCTCAAAGCATCGCTGATCTAATGACATCCCTAGTTGGAAAGAGTCGTAATGGAACTTACTATGAGCCTGCGGCAGGGACAGGAGGAATTCTGATAACAAGATGGTGGAATGACCGGTTAAGAGATCCGGTTCACTTAAAGCCTGAGTTTGCTAAGAATACAGGATTCTCAATTTTAACTTATGATCCTAGAAATTATTGGTACCAAGCTGAAGAAATGAGTGATAGGGCTATTCCATTTTTGCTTTTTAATATGGCAATTCGGGGAATGAATGGTGTGGTCATTCAATGTAATTCCCTTGAAAGGGATGCAAAAGAAGCTTATTTCATCAGAAATGATACTGATAACTGGTTGGGCTTCAGTGAAATTATCAAACTGCCTCATACTGAAGAAATTCAGCAAGAGTTTGATATTAGAAATTGGGTAAAGGAGTTTAAATAATGAAAGTTCATTTCGATGATTTATTAATGCAGTTAAACCGTGCTGAAAATGATAATAAATGTGAATATTGCCATTGGCCTTTTAAACCTGTGATGATGAAAAAACGAGATGGATATGTTGAAGCAGTACTAAGTTTACATGATAATCAAGGAACATATTTTGGCTTTTATGAAGAAAGACCAGACGGAACTTATAGCAAAATAGGTCTTGATACTTTCAAATGTTGTCCTATGTGTGGAAGAAGGCTAGATAAATGACCGCATCATTAAAAACAAATAACTGCTATCTTTGCAGTACATTGAATGCTTTTCACGATGGACCAGATTTATATGCATCCACAATGAACAATTTTCACGTTAATTTAAGTGAAATGGATGGTAAATGGTACTTAATGATTAAAGGCTTACCTTATCCTATTAAGTATTGTCCTAATTGCGGGCGAAAGTTGGATGAGAATACCAAGTATGAAATGACAGATTGGCTATAAGCAAGATTTTATTGAGGTGAAAAATGGCAAGTAATAATTTAAGTGATCTTAATGACATGCTGTTTAATCAGCTGGTTCGATTAGACAAGGATGATATCAAAGATGATGAACTGAAAAAAGAAATTGATCGTAGCAAAGCCATGAATGGAATTGCACACACAATAGTTGATAATGCTCGCGTTGTCCTTGATGCAAATAAATTTATGGATACTAGAGAGGACTCAAATTTGAAACTACCAAGGATGATTGGTGTAAAGGAAGATAAGGAACATGACTAGAAAAGCTTGGAATAAAGGACTGCATGTTGACCTGAGTAGTAATAAAGGGCAGTTTAAAAAAGGTCATATTCCTTGGAATAAGGGATTGCATAAAGATTTGAGTCATGGAAAAGGCCAATTTAGAAAAGGCAATCGTCCACCTCAATATCGTCCAGTTGGTTCAATCCGACATCAAAAAGATGGATATACATATATCAAAGTTGCTGATCCTAATAAATGGGTGCCTTATCATCGATTCCTCTATGAAAAAGAACATCATTGCCACTTAAAACGTGGCCAGTTAGTGATTTTTTTAGATGGTGATAGATCAAATTTTGATTTAAGTAATTTGATGATAGTCACTAGGAAAGAAGCAGCAATTATTAATCACGAAGAGATTGCAAATTAAAGGTAACCAAGAACTATCAAAGAGCGGTGTTTTGGTAGCAAAGTTAAAGCTAAAAATTAAGGAAAAAAGTAATGAAAATTAAAGAATTTGAGAAAAAACTTCAGCATACTGCAGGTGATTCTACTAAGGCAAAAATTCATGTTGAAGAGGAAAAGAAGGACGCGTTTCGTGTGTTAAGTCACGATACCAGTGGCTTGAAATCGATTTCTTCTTATGCTGGAACCGTTCGCGTATACATGGATGAACATTTGCTGTTTTCACTCGTTCCACCGCGAAAGGACAGTACTGATTGTTGGTATATAGATTTATACGGAGACATTACGGCAATTGTGGCTAGTAGTCTTAATACATATATCAATATGTTAAAAATTGCAAATGAGTTTATGAAGGGGCAAGAAAATGAAAATTGAAATGCAAGTCGGAACAAGAGCTACTACAAAAGATTTCAGAAATACCTATAAAGCTAGATATTTGTTACAGCACGGCTGGAGAATTGATTCAGTAGCCAAGCCTATGGTTCCTGGGCTGACTAATCGTTTTGATTTGGTCTCAGTGCCAACTAAGTATGGACAGCTAGTAGTAAAGAATGAGGATATGTTAACTTATGTTGGTAACAATGTTTGGGATGTAAGGAGTAATAAATAATGAGTAAGTACAGAAATAATGCTTCAGCCTTAACTAAAGGTTATGAAGAAATCGACACTAATCCAGATCATTACAAAAGTTCATCTTTTAAAACTGAAAATGATTATGTTGAAGGTGTAGCAATCTACACCATGGATGGGTCAGTTTTCAAGTTTAAAGATTTAACTGTTGATGATGTTTTTGATGCAATCAATGTTCATAAAGATAGATGGCTAAACATTAGCAATGGTGGTCAAGTAAATCTTGGTTATGTAATCTGTTATCAGCCTTGGAAATTTTATAAGCATGATAGCCATAAGAAAAAGTATTGAGGCGATAGCATGAAGGGAGAACATAGAACTAAGGCAGTCAAGATTGATATTGACGATATTAGTCAAAAAAGCTGGTCTTATGGGATGCAAAAAATTGCTAAGCAAATTATTGCACAAGCCTATGGTGCCATACCTGATGCAATTGTCTTCACATCTGTAGATTTAAAAAGATTGGTGTTTCAAGGTTATAATGCGATGGATTGGAATAAGAAATTTGCACTACAACTGAAGATCACACCACGTTTAAAGGAGAAAATTTATGGTAGCAACCAAAAAGACAACAACTAGAAAGACAACTACTACTAAGAGTGAAAAAGAAGAGATGAAGGCACAATCTTTTTTTAAGTATGCATACCCTAATTCTTCATATGTTGAGTTGTTATTTACGCCTTTCAATGCAAATGATCTTACAAATGAGTTGAAAAATAATTGGAATAAAGATGGCATTTTTTCAACTTTAATAGGTATTGATAAGAAAAATGAACCAGTAAATTACGGTGCAGATATTTCTAAAATTCAACATTGGGTACCATTTGCAGTGCCAGCTAAATATGTACGATTGATTAGAGGTTATCAAGTTGAATAAGTATAGACAGCTTGAACGTCAGCAATGGCAAGAAGTTATGCACTTGGTGCAAAAATGTGAAGCTAAGTATGGATCTATTTCTGAGACGCCAGAGAAAGACCAAATGTTTGTAAAGATCAAAAAACTTTGTGCCAACAATAAAGCTGCTGGCTTATCAATTGATAAACAGGAAAAGATGGTTGAAGCAATTGAGGCTGGACATACTAGAACATATATTGCCAAACGATTCCATGTTACGGGTTCAACGGTAAAAAAAGTTAGAATTGCATATGACTTGAAACCTAAACCAGTATGGAAATATATTCAGTTTAAAGATGGAAAGCCAATTTACTTTATTAAATCAAAGCGTAGAGATTTAACTGCTATCTTTAAACGTAATTTTTACAATAAAAAAGTTACAGAGTCATTTTTACTGAACAATGGGTATAAGTTAAAAGTATGTAATACAATTTGGCAAAATATTCCGATTGGCACATATTATGTCACACCGGATCATAAGAAGTGCATACAGAAAATTGATGATAAATATAGGGAATAAGTGAGAGGGATGCATTGTGGAGTTAGATATTGATGTTGAAAAAACACTAGATAAGACGCGCAACTTTTTAGAAAAAGATCTCAGAAAATTAGCTAGTTTAGCTGATCGTGACGTTACATCTTTATCTAGTCCTCAATTGTCCTTTAGTGTCAGTCATGGTAGTGCGAAGAAGTCAGATGATATTCTAATTGATCACTGGTCTGCTGACACTGCCTTGATTGCTGTTCATGCTGCTGCTCATCACATTCCTGATCTTGATCACGAAAGAGAAATATTTATTCTCTGCTACTTTAAGTATTATTCTGATAAGGATTTGGTTAATAGATTTACTATTTCAAGATCTAGTTTACATCGACGAAAGAATCATGCACTACTAGAGTTTGCAAGAAGATTAGATGTGCAGAAGAGTAATCCTAATCATAATTGTGATTGGCTAGAAAGCTTGATAGTAAAGCAATCTGATAAATAAAATGAATCATTTTTGAACCCTAGATGAACCCTAAGTGAATCATAAGTGAACCCAAACTGAACCCAAAATGAATCATTTGTGAATCAAAGTTGAATCATTTTTGAACCCTCGGTGAACCCTACTTCGTTGTAATATGGTAGTGTCGAATGATTAGGGAAGGATCATTCGACTGCGGTATGTTTTTGTTTAACAATCTTATGGATGTGAAAGTCCTCCTTAAGAGATGCATATATATCAATTGATATGTGTGCATCCCAGACTCAGAGCTTAGTCTAATTGGCAAGACGTCAGACATTGCCTGTCGATGATGCAGGTTCGATCCCTGCAGCTCTGTTTGCTACCCAATTGTTGTAGTCTTATTCAATTGATGAAATGGGTAGCTCCTATGAACTTAGTACAAAGGTAGTATGCTGGATTCCAAATCCAGAGATGTGGGTTCGATCCCTACAGTTCGTGTTGGTCACGTGTTAAACGACCGGCAAGCAATCACGTTTGTGATTGCTTATTTATTTTGCAAAAGAAATGAGGTAAGAGGGATGCAGCTCAAGAAATGTAGATATCCGACGTGTAGTCAGTTAATTCCATTTGATCAAAAGAATCCGTTCTGTAAAAAGCACGGAAAGAATTGGCATAAGCGTCAATTCAATTATCAAAAAACAAATTACAAAAGCTATAACAAATATCGGCGTGATTCGGTTGCGAATGCCTTCTATCATTCATCACCTTGGCGCCGTTTATCGGCTGATCTAAGACGCCAGTCAATGTGGACATGTGAATGCTGCGGTCATACTTATGATGCAAAATCATTTTTAGTAGTTGACCACATTATTCCATTCAAGGTTGAGCCTAAATTAAAGCTGGACCGTAAAAATTTATGGGTACTATGTAAAAAGTGTCACTTTTGGAAAACAAAGCTGGAACAGCAAATATATGGTGCATCCCTAATTGCTAATTTAGACACGAGCAAGGCTTGGCCACGCAAAAAAATTCAAAATTGGATTTTAACGCGTGAGAAAAGTAAATAGGGCCCCCGTGGGTCAAGTCGATTGAGAGCACGCGCCAAGCCGTCTTTTTCTTTTGAGCGAACAGTAATTAAACTCTGATAAAGGTGGTTTAAATTATGGGACAAATAATTGGAGTCAGTTTTTTACTTTTAGGCCTTTTTGCATTGATTCAGGAAGGAAAAGAATAATGCTACATCGTAAAAATATTATTAATTATAACTTTGATGGTTTTAATTTTCGGATTATCGGCATGTTCAAGCGATTCTGCAAACGATAATTCGGATGGAGAAGATCATGGGATAACTTTAATACCTATTTTTCATTCAGATGGCAGTACTGACATGTTATTTTTACCGCATTAATTCAGGAGGGAAAGCAGTGAAATATTTTAAATTTGGTCATGGAAAATGGTATTGTAAAAAACATTTAAAAAATAAATTTTGTTTTAGCCCCGACGGTTTAATTTATTGTAATCCAAAAGGAGAACCAGTCATTGGAATATTAAGTGATGGTCGTTACTGGAAAAGATAGGAGGTGATTAGGTGGCAAATATTAAACATGCAGGTCGTAAACGCAAACTTAATGTCGGGGATGGCGACCGTCCTTATCAAAAACGCCAATCTAAGAAATTTAAGGAAATGAATAAGGATCTTAAAGAAGTCCAACCTACGCCACCTAGTCATTTAGATAAACATGGAAAATGGTTGTGGCGTCAGATTGTACCTGAATTACAGAAAATTGGTAATATTAAATATCTTGATCAATTGAATTTAGCTGCTCTTTGTTCAGCATATTCAGATTTCAGAACTGCTGAAGAAGAAATTGCTAAGGATGGTCCATATCCGTCGGCTTATATTGAAGTTCCGCAAGTAATGACTTACAAAAATGCAAAAGGTAAAGAAGTTCAAAAAATTGTTAAAGTTACTAAGCAGATTCAAGACAAAACTAAGCCGAATCCAATGTTCTCTGTTAAAAATACTGCAGAGCGAACAATGAAAACTTTATGTGCTGATCTAGGTATGAGTTTTAATGCGAGAGCTGCAGCAAATATTGAAAGTGAGAATTATCACGCTCAACAGAAGAATACTGGAAGTTCTGGTTCTCCTTTAGGATTGGTGAAGTTCAATGGAGTATGATCTAACAGAAGTCAAAGACATCAAAAAATATGTGCGAGAGAGCGATTTTCAGACCAAGTTCACTGATATTGCTAATCAAGTAACTGATTATGGCACTAGATTTGCCTCTGATGTATTGCTGACAGACAAATATATTACTGGCAGGGATGTACAATTAGCAGCATTTCGCCATTTGAATGATCTATCTTTACAAGGTACGGATAATTTTGCATTTACTTATTCTGAAGAATACGTTAATGCAATTGAATATTTCACCAGAATACTTCCCAATCCGCTTGATTTAAGTCAAAAAATTAAACCGTACGGGTTTGAAAGTTTTCTTTTTGATTCAACAATCGGTTGGCGTGATTTAGAAACCGGTGGTTCAAGATTTCATGTTGTGCATTTTTCTACTTCTAGAAAGCAAGCTAAAACATTTTGTGCGGCGGTTTTGCTAAATTTTGGCTATTTTGCAATTGGTCTTCAGGGATCTGCACAAGATTTCTTGGTAGCATCCGTTGATTCAGAGCATGTTAATAAGCTTTTTGACTATATTTCATTGCAAGCAAAACAGGTGATTGCTTTACCTGATTTTGCTGAAGATTGTAAGGCTCAAGACGTTGAAGTACAAGCTACTCAAATCATTGGTCATAATAATCGAAATATTGTACGTAAAGGTACTGCTTCAGGTCGCAATTCTTTTGATTCTAAGCACGATTTATTTGCAATTTTTGATGAAATTGGCGGTCTCGAGACAAAATATGATAAAAAAGTTTCAGATATCATGATGGGTCAAGGTGATAATCCTAATCGGTTATTGGTGAAGATTTCAACAGCTTATCCTAATCCAAATTGTGCCTTTAAGCATGAAGAAGATAGTTTAAGGAAAGCAATTGAAACTGATTCTCATACTGCTGACGATACATTTTTCTTAAATTTTGCGCAAGATAATGAAAACGAGGTCTTTAAGCCAGAAACTTGGGAGAAATCTAATCCACTTTTGCATGATAAATCTACCCATGATAAGCGATTAGCCGGGTTAATTGACCTAAGAAATAACCTTGAGAGATCGGGAAAATTAAGCGATTTTGCTAATAAATCAATGAATATGTGGTCACGTCAGTTTCAAGATTCATATTTGCCACTAAGAGATATTCAGAAAAATATAGTTTCTGATTTTAATATTCATGGCAGGGATGTATTTGTTGGAATTGATGCTTCAATGTCTAATGACAATACCGCTTTTGGTATGATTTTCCCTTATGATGATCATAAATTTCATATTGAGCAGTATTCATTTATTCCATTTGCTCAAGCTAAGACCATTGCAGCTAAAGAACATCAAGATAATTTGAATTATCGTAATCTAGCTCGTCAGGGCTTCTGTGAGATTACTAATAATTCCTCTGGCACGATTAACTATGAGCAAGTTTGGAACTGGTTAGAGCAATATATTTCGTCAAATGAGCTAAATTTAAAAGCTATTGTCGTTGACCCTGCTTACTTAACTTGGTTTGCTAAGCGTGTGGAAAATTATCAGCCAGATTGGCCATATATTCCATTCAAGCAAACGTCTCTGCAGCTAAATCAGCCTACTAAGGGATTACAGAAAGCATTTATTGACGGAAATGTATCCTTGCTTAATGATCCATTGTTAGTCGATGGTTTAAATAATGCTGTTTTAGTTGCTGATAAGGGCGGCATGGTCAAAATTGACCGGCAAAACCGAGTTAGTCAGCATATCGATACTGCAGATGCCATTATTAATGCTTATTCTCAAGCACAAAACTATTTTGAGGGCTTTAACAAGGATAAAGATGTTAAATTGCTTGATACGATGACACAAGAACAACGAAATAACTACTTTAAGAATCTTTTTGGAGCGTAATATGATCAATAAATTCTGGAAAATTATCAAAAAAATCTATTTTCTTTATATTCAGGCTATTCTATTTGTTGCAGGCTTTGTGCTTTTAAATATTGCCTGCTATAGGTTAATGAATATAACTGGAGGTTTGTTTGTATCAGCATTTACATTAATTCTTTTTGGATTGATTATAAATAATGATCAAGAAAAGAGGTGATTAGATGGGGCTTTTAAGTAGAGCGTCACCACATAAAATTAAAAATATGACTACTTCAGTACCTGCAACTCACGGCTTAGTTTTTACTCAACTTATTGGTAATCAGCCTTTAAACTTGGTAAGTACGAATCAAGCTCTTTTAAATAGTGATATTTTTAGTGTTATTAATAGAATTTCATCAGATATTGCTTCAGCAAGATTTAAGACTGCTAATCAATATGTTTATAACTTACTGAACACTCCTAACCGGCTAATCAGCCGGTTTTCTTTTTGGCAAAGTGTAATTATTCAGCTATTACTGGATGGTAACTCTTATGTGCCTATTAAGGGGATGAGTCTTGAACAAAGACGCCCTTCAGAAGTTAGTGAAATCAATGTTTTAGATGATTATCAGGGGTTAACTTATAAAATTACGCCGTTTAATGGTGAAAAAGAATTTACATTAACTCAAGATCAAATTCTGCACTTTAGGATTATGCCTGATTCACGGTATCAATACATGATTGGCATGTCTCCTTTGGAGTCTTTGACATATGAAATGACAATTAGTGCTGATAGCCGTAAGGCTACGCTTAATTCAATTAAAAATCAGATTAGTCCAATTGGAATTCTAACTGTTCCGGCAAGTCAGCTTAATGATGAAGATCGTGAAGCTGCTAGAAAAAGCTTTGAAAAAGCAAATAGTGGTGAAAATAACGGCCGACTAATGGTATTGACTGATGATTCTAAATTCAACCAGTTAGATGTAAAAGCTGATGTGTTTAAGGCTTTAAATGAAAATGCTAACTTTTCAGCATCCCAAATATCAAAGGCTTTTGGTATTCCGGTTGATATGCTGGGTGGTGGCCAATCTACCGAATCTCAGCATAGCAATATTGATTCGGTTAAGGGTAACTATATTTCAGATTTAAATTCTTATATCAATCCAATTTTGGATGAATTAAAGCTGAAATTTAATTGTCCAGATTTAAAGTTAGACGTTAAGTCAGCATTGGATGTTGATGATTCTTTAACTATTAATCAGGTAAATTCAATGCTACAGGCTGGTGTAATTGATCGAGATCAGGCACAGCAGCTACTAAAAAAATCTGGAGCATTGCCGTTAGATCTAATCCCATTTACTTCAAGTGAAGGAGGTGAGAATAATGATCAAAATTGATGTTAAAGGTGATGTTGTTGACAATGATACAGGTCAATTCTTCGATTATTTTGGGATGCAATATGTTAGTCCCAATATGGTCAAGGAATCATTGGATAAAGCTCAGGGTGAAGAAGTAGAAATGGATATTGCCTCCTATGGTGGGGATGTTTTTGCTGCATCTGAAATTTATTCAATGATTAATCAGTATCCAGGTACAGTTACTGGAGTGATTCAAGGAATGGCTGCTTCAGCTGCAACAATCATTGCAGAAGCTTGTGATCACTTAATTATTAGCCCTGCCGGACAGATGATGATTCATAAAGCATCTACGGCTGGAGCAGGTAATTCAGATGATTTTACTCATACAGCCGGAGTATTAAGCACTACTGATCGAACAATTGCAGGTATTTATCAAACGAGAACTGGTAAATCCGAAGATGAAGTCCTTAAATTAATGAAACAAGAAACGTACTTGACTGCTAAAGATGCAGTTGACCAAGGTTTTGCCGATGAAATTATGAAGAAAAATGAAAAAGTTCCTCAAGTAGTGAATAGTCTTCATGATATTCCATCCAAGAGCGCCGTTAAGAAACTTATGAATTTAATAAAGAATCAAAAGAGCACCCCCTCAGAATATAAAAAGTCTGAGAGTGATGCTCTTTTTGATGAAAAATTAGCAATTTTTAAAGGAGAAAGTAATGGGAACATTATCTAAAGATCAAATTCAAACGGCATATATGCAAGCGTCTGCGCGTTATGCTGATTTGAATAATAAAGCTACTGTTGGTCTTGTAGATCATAATTTAACTAAAGATGACTACAATAAAATTATTCAAGACAGAGATCAAGCTAAGATGGAGCGAGATGGTTTGCTTGATCAATTGACAAACTGGGATACTAATCATCCTGGTGCAGGTAAGCCAACCGAAAGCAAAGCTACTAATTTAAAGAATATCCATAAGACAAAGGAAGAGGTTGCTGCGGAAGCAAGAAAACAGATTAATGACTTTGTTCATGCTGGGCGGTTCTTAAATGCTGGTGATACCAGTACTACAGGTGTAACCAGACCAACGGTATCTCCAACTATTCCTGAACAAATTATTTATAATCCTAGTGCTGAAGTTAATTCAGTAGTTGATTTATCAACTCTGATTACGAAGACACCTGTTGTAACTGGCAGTGGTACTTATCCAGTATTAAAGCGTGCTGATGATGCTTTCAAAACAGTTGATGAATTGAAAGAAAATCCTGAAATGGCACTTCCTGAATTTACAAATGTTAATTGGAAAGTTGATACTTATCGTGGTGCAATCCCTATTTCACAAGAAGCTATTGATGATTCTGCAGTAGATGTGTCAGGAATTGTTACTCAGCAAATTGGTGAGCGAAAAGTAAACACAACTAATGCAGCTATTTCAGATAAATTAAAACAATTTTCTGCAGCTACTGCTAATAAAGATAATCTAGTTGATGCCTTTAAATGGCTTATTAATGTTGGACTTGATCCTGCATATCATCCAACTATTGTTGTTACTCAAAGTCTTTATAATGCACTTGATACTTTAAAGGATGCTCAAGGACGATATATTTTCCATCAAGATATGACCTCAAAATCTGGTGATACTTTACTTGGATTACCAGTTAAACGTGTAGGCGATACTTTGTTAGGCCAAGCTGGTGATGCAAAAGCATTTATTGGTGATCTTGGTCGAGGTTTGTTCTTTGCTGACCGTAAGAATATTAACATGATGTGGCAATGGGATAATATTTTTGGCTGGTACTTAGCAGGAGCACTTAGATTTGGTACAAGTATGGCTGATGCCAAGGCAGGATATTTCTTATCTGCAGACATTCCAACTCAAGATATTATTAAGCCAACTGTTGAGGTCAAAAAGAATCCAGATGAAAATAAGAAGCAAGAAACTCCACCAAAGGAAATTAATTAGTGGTAGGAGTTGATTCCAAATGACTGATTCAACTGGCGTAACTGTAGATGACTTACGGGACTACTTAGCTAGTGATGCACCAGCTGATTTTTTGCAACGTCTTATTGATGAAGCTGAATTTGACGCGCATCACATTGTTGGTGATGATATTCCAATTGAGCGCTGCCGGCAGAATCGTGATTTTAACCAAGCGGTCAGAATCCTAGCTGACTATGACAATGCATCCCGTGGTGCACAAGACAATCAAACACATGCTTACCCTAGATCATTTCTTTATCGAATGAATCAATGCAAATGGACGTTGAGGAGGGATGCAGATGGCTCTAAATAAATTTACAGGACGTAGTTTTAATAAATCAATTGTTTTCGGTACAAGCGTAAAAACAAGAGATGAAAATGATGGCTCTGAAAAAATGACGTTTAAGCGGCTTTTAGGGCCTTTTCATTGTGCTCCGTATATTCGGACTATGCACCAAAATTTTGAGCTTTTGGGTACCAAATTTTCAAATACTCGGCAAGTATCTATCAATCATCAATGGGTTGGTAGCAAACTGACTCGTCAAATGAAATTTGCAGTTATCGATAACGAAATTTATAAAATTGTTGATAATGGTTCTGATGACACAAGTAATCCTAATGGCTTAGATATTCTAAGCTTACAGCTTGCTGAAGATATTGACTTACCAAATGAGGTGGCTAAAGATGGCTAGCTTTGAAGAGCAGTTGAATGACTATCGTAAGCAATTAAATAAGTTAATTCCGAATACTGAACAAAAGCGTAAAGCAAATAAGGCTGGTGCTGAGGTCTATCAAAAACGGCTTGCTGAGGTTACAAAAGCAAAACACTATTCAAACAAAAAAGATGAAAAGTATGGTCACATGGCTGATCATATTGAAATTTCCGATAAAAATAGTGATGAAGTAGCTGATGGCAGTGCAACCGTTGGTTGGCCAAATCGATATCATGCAATGAATGCGATGCGTTTAAATGATGGAACTGTTCACATTAAGGCTGATCACTTTGTTGATATTACTCGTGAAGAAAGTAATGATGCAGTTATTGAAGCTCAAGCTAAGGCATTGGGCTTTAAGAAAGGCGGCTAGTTATGAAGTTGCCAATTGTACAAGTTGCTGACTTACTTGAAGCTGCTAACTTTGGTTGGGTTGATCCAGAGCACATCTATACTACAAATGTCACTCCCGATGAAGATGATTCTGGTAAAACAACATTTATTCGCATTCAAGACGCTGTAGGCCGAATGGCTTACTATGCTAATGATGTAGCTTTTGCACAAGTTGTTGGTGTAGAGGTTCAAATATTTTTCAGCAACAAATGGTCAAAGTTGACCAAAGATGAAAATTTAACAATTTATGATGCAAAAGTCGCAGTTTTGAAGAAGTTGCAGGCTAATGGTTGGAAGATTCAAAATCCTTTGAATCCTGACACACCTGATCCTGATACTGGTCAAAAAACTGCGACTATTTATGTTACAAAAATTTTAGAAATGGAGAATTAGAATGGCAGATACACAAACGACTCAAGAATTAGGGTCATCAAGTCATGGTATTAATCTCGTTACTTTTGCATTGCTTAATCCTTCAACTGGTACTGTTTTAACCGGCCCTGATGGTTTGAGTGATAACGGGATTAAGCCAATTTATCAAGGTGTTCAAGGTGCTACACAAGCCGAATATCAAAACCTAGAGCGTGAAGGTACTAAGCAATATGCTAATGACACGCCTAAGCGTGTTACTCGCCCTACTCAAGCACCTACTGCAAACTTAACGTTTCTCGACATTGCTTGGGACACTCTTAACAAGTTAACTGGATATGAACAAGGTGAAGATGGTGGTTACTCACTTTCTGGTGGCGCTAAGCCATATTTTGCAATGCTCACACGTGCAACTTTCTTGGATGGTTCTTCTTTATATGAAGCTTTTGCATGTGCTACTGCAATTTTACCAATTGGCCAACACCAAACTGATAATGACTCAGAACAAGATGCAAATGTTGCTTTAACTGTTGATGCATTCCAACCAATTAATCCTGATGTTTTTAAGCTTAAGAATGGGCATCAAATGCCTTATAGACGCTGGAATTCTTTAGATTCAAAGTTTGATCCTGAAAAGATGATGGCACAAGTTTTCCCTGGGTATAAACCGGATGACACAATGAAGATTGTGGTACCTACTTGGAATGGCACGTCAGTTGCTACTCCAAGTAATGTGCAAAGTGTCCAACCTAAGTCAGATAAGTAATTAAGAAGCAGGGTGGGTGTGGTAGGAAATTAAAATAACTGGTTAATTAAGGAATGGTTTCAGCCGTTCCTTTTCTTTCGAAAGGATTATAAAAATGTCAAAAATTATTATCGATACTAAAATTTTGCCAATTAAAGCTGATCAAGTTGAAGTTGTTCCTACGGGTGCAGTAGGTGACATTTCAAGAGAGACCATGATTAAGATTTTGGAATCAGCTGATCCTAAGAAAAATGAAGAGTATGTTGACTTCATTAAGCGACAAGCAGATGCCAAAAAAGCTGCACTTGACTTGTTAAAGTTAGTCCTAGGTTTATCAACTAAACAAATTGACAAGATCAATTCAGAATTGGAAGAAAGCACTATTGATAATTATGTTGGTTACGTTGAGTCCTTACTTCAAGGTTTAGCTACTGGTTCATATGCTGACTTTGAAAAGGCGCAAAAAGATGACGGTGAGGAAGTCACAGACCCAAAATCCGACGAAGACGACGATTAAAACAAATCAACGATTTAAAGGTTCAAGGGCTTCATTATAAAAGATTAAAACGGGATATGTTCTTGATGCATGGGACAGATCCTAAATTGATTGATAATACTGATTATTTTGACTTGATGGAACTTCTAAGCACACCAGATGAAGATCCAATATTCTCAGCTTCTGAACTTTTGAGTCCATCTGCAAATCAAGAACAGAGTTTCTACGATCAGGACGACATTTGGGCTGATGAGTAGATAGAAAGGAGATAAATATGGTGAAAATCAGCAACATAATGTCGACCACGATCGATATTAATACAATTAAAGCTTCTAATTCACTTAAGTCTTTAGATAGCGCTATTAGAGCTACAACCAATGCATGGAAAGCTAATGAAGCACGTGCTAAGTCAGTGGGTAGTGCCCTTGAAGCGTCTAAATCACGGTATGAAGGTCTAAGCAAAAATATTGAAAACGTTAAGTCAAAAATTGGGTACTTAACGGAGCAACAATCTAAGCTTGACCGAACTACTCAACAAGGACAAGAAGAGTACAATAAGTATGCTAATAAATTAGCGTCTGCTGAAAAGCAACTTGCTTCAATGACTGCTCAGCAAGACCGAGCTAAGCGGTCAATGGACTATCAAAAGACGGGGCTAGCTGGACTGCAGTCGTCTTATAAGTTGCTGAATGAATTAGGCAATAGCCGAATTCAGCGGCTTGAAGCTGAAGGTAGACAATATGAAGCTAATAAGACTAAATTGGCCACTTATCGTGCGTCAATTACTAGCCTAACTAAACAGCAGAAACTGCAGGCTGATGAACTGGTTAGAATTGGCAAAGCTTCTGGCGAAGCTAGTGAAGCTTATAAACGTCAACAAATTCGCTTAAACCAAACTTCAACTACTTTAGCAAAAACTAAAAATGAGATGAATGAATTGTCGGGATCAATGCGTAAAGCAAACCCGACTTTTTTAGATCGTATTAAAAGTAAACTAGGTAGTGTCAACAAAGAAGCTGGTCAAACTCATAAGACTTTTAAAGAAGTATTTGCTGGGTCTTTTATTGGCAACGCTTTGTCAAATGCTGTATCAAACTTAACTGGTAAGCTTAAGGGTGCAGTTAGTGAAGGTATGGCATTAAATGCCGCTACTGCTAAGATTAATGCTCGTTTTAAGAGTATGGGCATGTCCGCTAAAGGTATTGAGACCTTAGATAAGCAAATTGGTGATTTAAAGTCCCAAACCAATATGACTGGTGATAATGTAGCCAACTTGCAGACCAAGATGCTTAACTGGTCAAACATTGGTACTAAGGGTGCCATGCAAATGACTAAGATGATTGCTGGTGTCGGTGATTCATCTAAGTTATCTGGTGACAAAATTGAGCAGATGGGTGCTAGTTTGATGCGTGTCGGGTCTACTGGTAAGGTGACTTATTCAGCATTAAGCCGAGTCACCAAGTCAGCACCAACCTTTATGGCACAGTTGGCCAAAGGTGCCGGCATGTCAGAAGACAAGCTTAAGTCAGTGCTTAAAACCGGTAAAGTTACGCAAACTCAATTCCAAAAATGGATGGCGTCAGCTGCTAAGTACTCTGATACTGCCTTTAAAGGCTTTAGCTCCACGCAAGGTGGTGCACTTAAGTTCATGCAGGTTAGATGGCAGAAACTTGAGCAAACAATGACTAAGCCTCTTTTTGATGCTAAGACCTCAGGTTTGCAAGCATTAAAAGATATCATGGCTAGTCCAGAGCTACTTAAAGGTGCTACGGCAATTGGTAGCGCTTTGTCCTCGACCATTGGCTATATCGATAAGCACAAAAAAGATATTGCTGGTATTACCTCCGACGTTACTCACATTGGTACTGAATTAGGTAAAGATTTATGGAAAGATATCTCTGGAATTATTGGAGATATTGGTAAGTCCTTTGGCTTAATTCATGGTAATGCTAAGAAAACAGAAGATCCTCTTCACATGGTCAAGCTTACAATGGATGGCTTGGCCAAAAATAAAACAGCGATTCAATGGATAAGTAAAGCCATTATTGCAATGGCTGCTGTCAAAGGACTTAAAGCCGTAACTAGTCCACTTGTTGAGTTAGCTAACATTAAAATTGGTGATAAATCGCTAATCGGAATGTTGGCCAAGGGTGGATTCAAATTCGGTAAAGGTATGCTTCATCCAATTAAGTCAATTACTAATACTTGGGACAAGTTCTTAATCCATCTTTCAAACGGAAAGACTAGAGTTGGTAAAATTACTGACGCATTTAAAACCGGTTTTTCGAAAATTGGTAAGTTTGGCCAATCTTCATGGAAAGTTATTAGTAAAGCTTGGGGCAAAGCAAGCGATTTAGGTTCTAAAGCCAGTGAAAAAATTGCCAAAGGCTTTAGGGCAACTGGCGATAGCCTATCTAGAGCTGGTCGTTGGAGCTGGAAGAAGATTAGATCAGGTTTTGATGGTGTTAAAACTTTTGGTCAAAAGTTAGGTCAGCAATTAGTTGCCGGATTTCAAAAAACTATTAAAGTTAGCCGAGGTCTTTTTACTCAAAAGGGTGGTGCTGGCATCTTTAATGGTGCTTTGCAGTCCGCTAAATCCGCAGGTGGTTTTAAGAATTTAACTACTGTAGGTAAAGTTGGCACTGCGGCGGCTGGCGTAGGTGTTGTTGTAGATGCTGCAACCTCAATAGTCAAAGGCATCAAAGATAAGGTAGGTTCGCGTAAGCAGTATGAAGATATCGGTACTGGAGCTGGTAAAGCTATTGGTGGTGGTATCGGTCTTTACTTTGGTGGGCCTTTAGGCGCCGCAGTTGGTGCTAAGATTGGTGGCGTTGTCGGCAAATGGGGCGGTGACGCTGTTAAGAGCTTTCAAAATGGTTGGAATAAAAAGAAGCCACCTAAGAACTTTTGGAGCTTAGAAAATCTCGGCTGGTCAACCCACGATACTTTTAACAAAATAGGTAAATGGGGATCTGACGTTGGCAAAAAGTTCGGACAAAGTTTAAGCAAAGGTAAATCTTGGGTTAAGAAGAATTCAAAGGAACTTGCTTTAACTGCAGTTAATCCAATTGCTGGCATTCCGACACTGCTGTACAAAAATAGCCCTAAATTTAAAAAATGGGCTAATGGAGTTGGTAAGACCTTCAAGAAAGGTTTTAATTCTGCAAAGAAGTCAGTAACTAACTTTAACAAGTCCGTTGCTAAGAATGTTGGCAACTTTAATAAGTCTGTTGGTAAAAAATATAGACAAATAACAAGTGGTATTGGTAAAACCTTTAAAAAGGGCTGGAATACAGCTTATAAGCATGCTTCAAAAGGTACTAAGCAAATTATGCGTAGTACTGAGAATTTTGCTAAAAACTACGTCAAAATTCAAAAAAAGGCTAACTCTGAAACTGCTAAAAACTTCGGTAGCTTTAGTAAACGCTTAAAGAAGAATCACGGTAATCTCTTTAAAACACTTGGTCAAACTGCCAAAACTCAACTAAAAATTGAGCAAAAGCGTTGGAGCTCTAATTGGAAAAATATCAAGACTACTGCAGCTGGCATTTGGAAGGGGCTTAGGACTAATGCATCTGATATGTATGCTAAGCTCAATAAATCTACTCACGGTGGTCTTGGTAAAGTATTCGATAGCTTTAAAGATTTTGGCAAAAATATCGGAAAATTTTGGTCTGATCTTTGGAAAGGTATTACTAAGACTTTTGATGATACTGTCAAAGGTCTTCAAGATGCTGCAGGCAACATCCAGAAATTCTTTACCGGTAAATTAAAAGTTGGTAATATCCACTTAGCTAGCGGAACTGATTGGAAAAAGAAATATGGCTATCCAGCAATTTTAAATGATGGTCATGATTCACCTGCTACAGGTAATCGTGAGGGCTTAATCCATGCTGACGGTTCGCTAGAAATCCTACGCGGTACTAATATTAAACGCTGGATTTTTCCTGGTGAAGATGTAATCAATGCTCGCGACTTAGCTACTTTATTTGGTCGAGGCGTTCATTTAGCTGATGGCACAGTAAGGTTATCTAGAGATCATAAATATTCTAAGAAAAATTATGAGTTGGCCAAAAAGCGTGCCGTTGAAGATAAAAAAGAACTTGAAAAGCTAGGAGATAAAATCTCTAATGCTTTGAAACATAAGAATGGTAATGAAGCTAGACATCTTACTGCTGAATTTAATAAACTCACTAAGAAATATTCTGCAGATAAGAAGGCCTCTAAGAAGCCTGATCCTCATGCTGGTAAAGTTCTCGTTGATCAAGGCTTGCTGATTGGAGCTAAATCCAGAATTGGTCACTCAGTTTATATTAGTAAAAAGTTATTCAAGCAACTTATTGATAACTTGAATAAGAAATCTAAGACTAAGAGAAAAAAGACTAGGTCAACTAGAAAACACAGCAGTACTCGTCGCAGAACTACTAAAGCCACAACTACGAGAAAGAGGTCAACTTCTACTAGTACTAGATCTATTAGTTCTGGTATGTCAGTTAAAGCTACCGTATCTGGTGGTACTGCTGTTAGTTCATTAGCTTCAGCTATCAAATCCCTCAAATCTAAATCAGTCAAAATCACTGCTAAAGCTTCAGGCGTTAAGGCAGTTGCTGCACTAGCTAAAGCTGCAAAAAAGATCAAAGGTGGAAGTCATAAGGTAACTGTTAAGACTTCAGGATTAAAGTCCCTTAAAAGTCTTTATAAAGCTACTAGAAAAATCAAGGGTAAAACTCATAAAGTTAAAGTAAAGACTTCAGGAACTAAATCACTGAAATCTTTACAGAAAAACATAACTTCTGTTCACAAGAGAATTGATTCCTTAAGCAGAGCTGCTAAGAAAGACAAATTTGGTAAGTCGATCAAGACTCAAGCAGAGGAAGCCGTAAAATCCTTAAAAGGAAAAGGTAATTTTGCTAAGCAATTTGAGTCAATGACCAAAAAGTTCAATAAAGATCTGAAAAATATGACTAAGAATTCTAAGAAGGAATTTAAGTCAATGTGGTCAGATATTGAACATCAATCTAAAACTGGTCAAAGTCGGCTCACTCATGAAATGAATTCATTCTCAAGTCACTACAAGAAAGATTGGAGTTCACTTGAAAATGGGATTCATAGAACTTTTGGCCAATTCTGGTCTAAGATGAGAAGCGCTGCTGGTCGTGGAGTTAATGGCGTTCTTAGAATAGTTAACTCTGCAATTGGCAAAATTGATAGTGTAATTTCTGACTTTGGCGGCTCGAAGACTGCAGTAAAGCAAGTTGGCTTGGTTCATTATGCTTCAGGTACTGGTGTATTTGGATCTTCAATAAGAAGGGCAATTACTAAGCCTACATTTGCTGTTTTAAATGATGGTAATGATTCACCTGAGACTGGGAATAGAGAAACTATTTGGAACAAAGCAACAAATACCTTTGGTGTTGTTCAAGGTAGAAACGTTCCGCTGTTGCTCGGACCTCAACATGAAGTCTTTAGTGCCACAGAATCAAAGCTTTTAGGTTTTACTCACTATGCTTCAGGTACTGGTGCATTGCACAAACTGTATGAAATTGCTAAGCATAATTGGAGCAATCCTACTAAAACTGGTAATTTAATGTTTAGTGCTGTCTCTGGCTTAACTGGTGCTATGAAAGAATTGGCTTCAGGGATGCGCTCTAAGAGTAAAGATCAAGGCGTAACTTGGTGGTCTCAACTGTGGAAGATGGTTGAGGACAAAGTTGACGATGATGATCTTGGCCCAGCAAGTGGTTTACTTAAGGCAGTAGAAACGTTAGGTAAAAACAAACACTATAGTCAAGGCAAAAGAATGTCTAAGTTCTTTGCCGACTGTTCGAGTTTGGTTTCAAGAGCCTTATATAACAATTATGGGGCTAAATGGGCTGAACCTAATGGCTGGGCTTTAACTGTAGCTGGCTTATGGGATCATGCTCATAGAATATCTAAATCTGAAGCTAAACCTGGTGATCCAGTTTTCTGGCTCCCAGATACTCATGTTGGTATCTATGCGGGTCGTGGAATGTACTATTCTGCATATGGTCCTGGTGATGGTGGACCAGTTGGCATGCAAAGAGTCGCTCCAGGTGCTACTTTTGGTCGCTTTAACGGTTTAAATACTGAAGGTGGTAAATCAGATAGTCCTAAAGTTAAAGCCGACAATTCTTTACAAAAGAAAATTAAGGCTCAAGTTGGTCAAGGCTTTTGGAGAACAGTTCAAAAGATTGCTGACAAGTATGGAGATAATGGATTAGCTGGCGCATTTAAACTTGGTGGCGATGTTGCTCAAAGAGCTAAAGCATTAGCCAAGGCAATTAAGCAAGCTGTACCAGGTGCAACTAAGAATGGGTTAGCAGCTATTATTGGATCATGGGAATTTGAATCTGGTGGGTTAAATCCAGCAGCAATCAATCCTAATGGTGGAGCTAGTGGCTTAGGTCAATGGCTTTATGGTCGATTAACCAATTTGAAAGCATATGCTAGAAAACATGGCAAGTCATGGAAGGATCCAGCTACTCAAATTAACTTTGCCGCTAATGCTGAAGGCTCTGATAGTGCAATATTTAGACGTATTGCTAAAGGATCTGGTTCACCGGCAAGCTTAGCAAATGCATTTTCCCGCGAATGGGAACGTGGTGGTTACGATGCGCAACATGCTGCCGCTGCTGTACAAATTGCTAGAGCACTAAGAGGCTATGCTAACGGTGGAATTGTTACTAGTCCTCAATTAGCAATGATTGGTGAAGGTCGTGGGCCTGAAACTGTCATTCCTTGGGATATTAGTAAGCGCTCAAGAGCATATCAGCTTATGAATGCAACGTTAGCTCAATTTAAGCATGAAGATGGGAATGATGTAGCAGATAGAAGAAACAGCAAATCTGATGAGGAAAGCCGAGAATTTAGAGAAACGGTTGTTTTACTTTTACAGCAACTTGTAGAACAAAAGGATGATAAAAAAGAGAAGGAAGAGCACGACTTTATGCAAGGCGTGCTTTTACTTTTGCGCCAGATCTTTAATAAATCGTCTGTTGCTGACATCAAGCTCACAACTCCTGCGGGCAGAACCTTGTGGGAAGTTGTCGAGCCGTTTAGTAAGGCAGAACAAAGAGCTGCAATGATCAAACTAAGGAGGGGATTAAGTGGACGTTGAGTATTCAGGTTTAATTTTTCAAGGCAAAAATTCGCGTGATCTAGGTTTTACGGTGCAATATCCGTTTAACCTGATTCATCCGGTAGCTGACCTTGATGCTACTCACATCAAAGGTCGTAACGGTGACTTTTTGCAAGATGATAACTCTTATCAGAATGTCACTGAAACTTTCACTATTGACGTGGTGCGTCCTACAAACGTATCTCAATTTGACTATGAGCGAACTTTGACAGACTGGCTGGCTTCACCTGTAACAATGACTCAAAGAAAGTATCAATATTTACAATTTGATGCTGATCCTGAGTATGCCTATAGTGCGATTCAAAAAGACCCGTTTAGTCTGCAGTGGGACGAGAGTGATCCTTACCATGCCACAGGAACGATCCCATTTTACTGTGAGCCATTCCAGTACCGAGTTGATGGGATTGAATATATTCCGTTGCCGGACACTGGTACGGTTTATAACCAAGAATCCAGAATCTCAATCCCTAATTGGCATTTCATTGCTAATGGAACATTTATCTTATATGTAAATGGCTTACCTTACGAGTTTGACAATATGTCTGGCGAATTTTGGCTATCTGGTGATACTCAAGACACTTACGATAAAGACAATAAGCTTTATAACAATCAAGTAAAAATGCCTAATCTCTCAGTTCCTGAGCTTCAACCAGGAAAAAATACTATCACGATTACTGCAGAATCAGGTGGAACTATTACTAAAGCAGAGTATATGCCACGATGGAGGAGGTTGATTTAATGGCATCAATAACGGTAGCAAAGATATCTGAGATTAATTATGCTCAATATGATGAATTACTAGATTTTCCTCATTTATATAACAGCGTTAATGATGACATTTTCAGACCTGGCATTACTTTAAAAGATGCTTTGACATGCCCAGTTACTTGGAATAGAAATGAGTATCCGACACTGCAGATGACTTATCCATGCAATGGAAGTCATATGATTGAAATTCAGCAGAATCGCTGGATTATGCAAGATTGTGGCTTTAAGTTTCCACATCAACTTTTTAAAATCACTCATGTAACACAAGAACTAGATCAAGTTGTTGTGAGTGGGGAACATATAGCAGCTGTTTTAAACGATTGTACCGTTTCTGGTCCAATCCAGTTTGCTAATGCGAGTGCTCAAGATTTGATGAATCAAGTTTTGAATACGATGCAACCACAAAAAGACTTTACTTTTGATTCTAAGGTATCAAAAGTAAGCAATGTCAATGTAGAAGGTGGTCAGCAAGCTGGTGCTATTTTGATTAATCCTGATCAAGAGGGGGATCAGGCCGTTAATTCCGTTCTTGGTTTGTATGGCGGTGAGCTAGAATTTGATAATACTGAAATCCATCACAGCGAGCATGCTGGTATAGACACGGGCATCGTCATTGATTATGGCAAGAACATGAAAGAATTCCAGCATGACATTTCTACTGAAAATATGTGGACTGGTGCAGTATTTATCGCTAAGTACACTCCAGGTCAAGCCGTAGCTAAAGCAGATTGGGGTGGTTGGGCTAGTTGGTCCAGTGACTATTCCAGTGTTGGGATTTATGCTGCAGGTGGAACAGTTGAGATTTTTAATTCACCAGTTGAAGGACATCAGGCAATTCGTACTTTAACTACTGGAATGAAACTACATCTGGGCACTGCAATTCATGACGGTGACTTTACACCGGATGGCAAATATCAAATTAACACTGTTAACGGTGACGATTGGTATCCAGTAAGTCCTGAAGATGGTAGTGGCTTTGTGGATGCTAGATGGATCAGTTTTGACAAATCTGGTTCATATATGGTCAATGACATCACCGGTACTTTAACCGTTCAAGCTCAAGATCCTAATGACTCTAGTGGAGCTGGATCACGTATAAGTATGTCAGGTAATGCCGTTGTTGCATATAAACCTGGCGGAGAAATTCGAGTGTTCAAATCTCCAGAAATTGGACCAGATCATGTTCCTGTACCTGGATGGACTGTGAAAAATGGAACATCCATTCACTATGACATGATTGAACGTAATCAGAAAGGTGATATGTGGTATCGAATTGGTCCTGGTCAGTGGCTTTACGGCCCACACTTGTCTTTGACTCAAAATGGTTCCTATCAGTCATACAGTAATTCTGGTTATGGTTACATTAAAAAAAATCAGACAAAGTATCATTGGGATAGCAAGAATCATAAGATGGTCGCTACTACCCATACAGTGACCACTGGGGGTAATTCTAAAAATCATAGATCGGGAAGATACTGGGCTTCTAAGAAAAAGAAAGAAAAAGTCCATGTAAAATCCGGTCGAGTAACGATTGATAAAACAATTGTTCAAGGTGGTAAAACTTATCATCATACTAAGTACGGTTGGGTAGCAGCAGGTTCAATTGACTATAAACATAATGGATCAGTCAAACCCTCATCCACAGATCAGATTCTTAAAGATCGGTTGAAAGATCACAGTAAAGTTGAGATTTATGCAACGCCGGATAAAAATAATGCTCTTAATTGGAGTATTCCGTCTGGCACTCAAATTTCAATCAACGCTGGTCATGAAGCTAAAGGTGGAGATGGTAAAACTTATGTTGAAGTGACTTATGCTGGTAAGACCGGTTGGTTACCTGAAGATAACATCGATTCTGATAAGTCTGATTTAGTTGCACCTGATGCTAATGATGGTGATGATAGCTCCAATCCTAATCCCAACATTGACGCGACTACGCATAATGAAGTCACTGTTAAGGTTGGTCCCCTTTATGCTGAAGGGTTTGGCAATGATCCTAATGTGGACAAGGTTACTACTGTGGATGTCAGCTCATACATCAAGCATGATGATCAAGATTTATCTGGTCAGCAGGCTGATGGTTCATTTGCACCAACTGAAGATGATATCAGGCAAGTAACTGAAGCTGGTAAGAATTATTTAATTGAACATCGCTTTGGTCATCTTGAAATTCAAGATACTATTAGCTACCAAGAAATGTCGGCAATGAATGCTGATAAGGTCCAGTTAAGTCTTTACGATTATGTTCATGTTAAGTATGACAAATATCATCTTGATGAAATGGAAGAAATAAATTCGTTTGTCTGGGATGGACTAGCTCACCACTATCAGCAAATCACCATTGGTAAACTGCCGGTTGCATGGCAACACTTGCTACTCCAGCAAGCCAAAGATCAAGCAGCTAGTGCGGCTGGCGCTTATACTAAACGCACTCAAGGTTGGCTCAATCGTTTTGAAGATATGATGCACAGTGAGCGTTCCGACCGTCGAGCTAAAGAAAATGCCATGATGGGTGAGCTGGGGATGATCCAGCAGGATGTCACCTGGAAAGACGATAAAGGAAAAGAGCATAAGCTAAAGGACGTTTTCCTTAAAAGTCGTAAAGAATTTGAAGAGCACTTTCAACAATTAGATGATGATGCTAATGACATCAAGTCTTGGATTGATCAGCCGGGCGAAGGCATTATCCAGGCAATTCCTAACTGGCAAGCACCTCAACAGCTGACCGCTAGAAGTAGTAATGGTGGAAAGATGGTGTTTGGTGGCAATGGATTAGAATTCTATGATGAGCGCTCTCAGAAATTACTAACTGGTATGGACTCAAGAGGCAAGCTTTACGCCGATTCAATTGAGGGCGTAAGTGTCAAGGCAATGAACATTGATGCCATGATTATGCACGGTAACCTAGTTAATGAGGATCCTAATATGAATATGAAAATTTATATTGGAACACAAAATCCAGGTACTACTTTAAACCCATGGAAAAACGGGCGAGTTATCTGGGTGACTTCAGATAACTATGCTTCTATGATGTCATCCGGACAATTTGCAACGACCAGTGGTAGTCATATCACTCGAATTCACCCTAGTGCTATCACTGTGGATGATGAGGACAATCAAGTTTTGACGCAAAGAAACTTTGCTGGGCACGCTTATCGAAGAATCAAGTCTTGGGTACGTGCCTGGGTTGCCGATTGGATAACCATTAGAGGTACTAAGCACTGGATTTGGAAAGGCTCTGACAACGTTGATATGGGTAAGCTGAGAGATTTACCAGGACAAGGTAGGAATGACTATAGATATATTCCTGGTAGTAATGATGACTGGGGCAGTGATGAAGCTGGCATATTAGATGGAATTGATCTAGGAAGTCTAGTATTTGATAGTGACCTTCAAGGAATGAATCAACAGTGGCAGAATGCCTTTAATGATCTTAAAAACAGTTATACGAATATCACTGTGCCTTCAACGCCTGATATTTCGACAAATCCAGGGCAAATTACTACAGATGTGGATAGTACTTCATCTAAAGCGGGAATGCTTAACTATACTGAAGCATACAATCGTGGTTTAGGTCCTAAGAGTGGTCATTATACTGAAGCCGTTGGTACTATGATGGGCGGAAATGATGGCCATATGTATGTATTGAAGTTATATACGCCTACAGGCAATAAACACTGGTATAGAGTTCAATAAGGAGAATCAAATGAATGATAAAGTGGCAGAAACATTAGCAATTAACACCGGAAATATGATTGCTTCACTTAATGTTCAAGTAGCAAAGCTGCAGGTTGCTAATAAGAATCAAACTGAGGCAATTGATGAATTGAAAGCGGAAAATGACAAGCTAAAAATCGAAAATGCCGCGCTAAGAAAGAAGGTGAAAGCAAATGAGTCTAGCGCAAATAACTCTAACAACGAACAAAACAGTAAGTAATGTTGGTGATTATATCCGTAAAATTGGACAAGGTGAACGAGGACAGGTTTTGCCTGTAGTTGTCACTGATGCCAATGGTGCGGCTTATGATCTTACTAATAAAAGTATTGTATTTTCCGAAAATAAGGACTCTGGCAAGTATGTTGTGGACGATGGTAAAGCATCGACAAGCGGTAAATTTACTTTGACTGATCCCCAAAATGGCAAGTTCTCTTATACTTTGCAAGAACAAGTTTATCCAGAGTCTGGGACTGCTTGGTTTGATATCGTAAGTGCAGATGGTACAGTACTTGATACAACAGTGAGTTTTCGATTTGTCGTAATTCCAGCGCCGACTTTGCATGTAAATGATGACAATTACTCGTCCACACTAGAAGCCTTGCAAGCTCACTATCAGGGTGTAATCAAGAACACTGAAACTCAAACACAAAACCTAATTAATAGCCTGACTGATAAAATCAATCGGGCTATTTCTAATGGACAAAACGATATTGCAAATGAGTTAAGTGATGCAAGAACTAAGCTTCAAGCTATCCAAGACC
>NZ_CANBCQ010000026.1 GCF_947367125.1 uncultured Lactobacillus sp. | reverse complement strand
AAGTTAATAAGTAATTGAGGAGAGCAATCTAAGATGATTGGTCTCTTTTTGTTTTTTAAGAGGTATTTAAAATGTTTGATTTCTGGAAGTATGTAGTTGATTTGTTCACCAACCCTATTTTTGATAGTGGATTGATGTCCTTGTTTATTTGGCGATTAACTAAGGTTTTTCCACGCTTCTTCAAGGAATTTTTCTAAATCCGAGTGACGTAGCTAAATAAATCATATGAGAGATTAACTTAAAGTTAGTCTCTTTTTATTTTAAATGAGGTATTAAAGATGAAAGATAGAAAAATTAAGGTTGTGCTTGTTGATGTTAAAAAAGGTACTGCTGAAAGTAAAGTAGTTGCTGACTCTTTGGAAACTTACTACAAACTTTTAGATTGTGAAGCAATCGACATTGCTAAGCGTACAATCGACGGAAAAGAACATGATTTTATCGTGGATGATAATGGTTTGTACAACAACAAACTGGTTCCATCGGTTATTAATATTGACGGAAAAGTACAATTCGTTGGCAATGTAATTATCTGTAATTGCGATTTAGAAGGAATTGAGCAGAGTCTTAGCTCTGACGAAGTAAAAAATATTTTAAATCGAACGATTGAATTGCATATGCCACAATCTGAACAGCAAGATGAGGTAAATAGCAAGATGGTAATCGTTGATTAATAAATCTGTTGAGAAAAAGAAAGATGAAAGGAATAAAAAATGAAGAATATTAAATTATTTGCAGTAAATATGGAAGATGCTAATGTAGCCAAGTCTCTTCAAGGAGCTGACCAATCAGTTTATGAGATTGACTCAGAATTGCTTGAAAGAAGAAACGAAAGCTATACAAGAAATGGTTTAGCAAGTACTACTTTAATTGGTAACTTAGTAGACGATCCTACTGCTATGATTGATCCTTTAACTAAGCATAATCAACCTAAGCCTAATAATGGTGATGTTGATTATATTAATGACAAGGATTACATCTACTTTGCTCATTTTTGTTATGAAACAGAAGTTTATTGGGATCAAAAAACTAATAAACGTCATGCTAATAACAATTATGTTGGATTGATTTTTGCAAGTCGTGGAGCTAAGTATGCAATCAGTCATTACTACAAAGGTGATGGTTTATTATTGCATGGTTATCTTAGAAGCATTTTGAGAGAAAATCCAACTGATTCAACACGTAATCTTAACGTACAATATCTTGTTGTTACAGATTTCTCTGCTAACCCAGGTACGCATTTAAGACGTGCGATCAGAGATAAGTTTTCAAAGCAAAACACTCCTACTGTTAAGACTTATAACAGTCCAGAAGATGTGCTTAAAGACCGTTCTTTGTCAAAAGAACAGCAAAACAAATTAATTGCGGAATTGGTTAGAAGACAATATTCAAAAGAAAGTCGTCCTGAACAAACTACTAATGTTGATAGAACTTCTACTAATGAAGCTGTTAATGCAGTGCAGAAACGTGTTGATAATATTGAATCACAGAGTATTCCTCAAGATGTACCTCTTCCAAGTGATAATGAAGCTCCTAAAAGTGAAACAGCTGATAGCTTAAATGAATTTGAAGTACCTGATGATTTAAGTAATGCCTTTGATGCAGAATTTTAAATTTAGTTCGATTTTGTTTTATTCAAAATCGAGCTTTTTTTTTGCCTAAAAATAAGAGTTTGATTTTTGGTTAAATCTAGCGATCAGTACAGGATATAAGGTTTGAACTTAAAATAATTTTATCAATAGAAGAATGAGAAAGTAGGTAAAAATATTGATTACTGGACGCAAGTTTGATTTAGAGACTATTCATAAGGAAGAATTGGATAATCTTAACGCTTATTACGCTGGTAATGACCCTATGTTAAGCGATAGTATTGCTTACTATGCAATCTTGTTTAGACGATTTCTTTGGGAGAATGCTGACAATACATTTTTACGTAAGGATGAAAAAGTTCAGCAAAAAATCATTGAAAAAGAGCTGGATGAGTTTCAAGGAGCAATGCAGTATTCATTTAATAAGGGACACCAGACAGCGTTTTTAGTTTTATTAATTAGTACCAAAAGCACTCAAGAATATGACACTGAATACTTTAAAAATCCAGATTCCCGAAACAATTTTTTGTACACCTTTGATAAAACTATCAATTCAGATGTATTTACCAACAATATCAGTCGGGATGCTAATGATACTTTGATTAATTACACTAGGAATAATTTTGAAAATGGTTATAACGAGGTCATGAGTTTAGCCAGAATCTTCTTTAAAAAGGGAGCTTCAGTTGCTTTTGACCAAGTGAGGAAAAGTATCGTTGGTGTTGATTATCAGTTGACTGGATATAGTCGGATGATGCAAGTGCCTTATAACCAAGAGTTTACAGTTACTCCTGCTTTTAAAGGAAAATTTTGTATTGAAACGCCTGGTTTTGAAGAATGGGATGTATTTTGGGATGCAAGTTATGATGCTAAGTTTGCAAGTAATCTTGTAGCAAAGATCTTAATTCATTCGATTACTGCTAAGCAAATAAAGGAATACGCTAAGTTTAAAGCGTCTACCTATGAAATGCTTTTAAATCATAATTTAGTTGATGGATTTGCTGATGATGATGCTCTATTTGTTGTGGAAATCAATTTCGCTCTTTTTAATCCTAAAGATACTGTACGATTATTAGATCAAGCTGAATATCAAGCAGTAAGGGTATCTTTAGCATCAACAATTGCTCGTAAGTTAAACGTAGACGGCAAGCATATATTTATCACCGATTAAGTTATTGCACGTGAAAGGGGGTGCAGTAAGTGAGCAATACAGTCTTATTAGGAATGGACGATGCAACTGCTGATATTTTTAAGCAACAATTAGCCAATTACTCTCAAAGCCTAGAGATACTTGATAAAAATGTGCCAATATTTCATAACGCACAAAGAGCGCTTGAAATGCTAAAACCAATGCCTGACATATTGTTAATATCAACGAATCATATAAGGTTTGATTCGTCTGACTATCAAAAGGAATTATTGAGTGGAATTGCTGATTTGAAAATGAACAATACGACAAGTAGTGTGCGTATTGCTGTACAGGCGGATTTACCACCCTCTGATCCTTTTTTAAGAAAATTAGCTTTAGTGCAAGTAACTGATATTTTTTCAGGAACGGACTCCAATCCATCAGCTTTAAGCATGGCTAAAGTTGCGAAGCAACTATCAGTTCCGCCAAATTTAAAAAATGTTTATCAGTTTGTATCAGGTAATGAACCAGTAGAACAATTATCAGCTATTAATGATATGACAGAAGCTATGGCAACTTCCTCGGTTGGCGAAAATGACTCTAGGGTCAAACAACTAGAAAAATTAGTCAAAGTCTTAAAGGAACAAAGGGATGATTTATCCGTTAAAAGTGGTGAGCAATATGTTCCAAGAGAAGATTATGACGAAATCCTAAAGCAGTTAAAAACAATTATGGCTTCTGGATTAACTGATGATAAATTCAAAAATTTGTTTCAAAAGTTGCTTGATATTGAAGATAAGCAAAAACGTAAGATTAGTAAATTAAATCAAATTAACGAGAAGTTAAATAATTCGCTAGTCGATATGAACAGTAGGATTGAAAATAGCTCAAATGAATCTAGGACTATAGCAGAAAACAAAAGACTGAAAAATGAAATCAAACGTCTGAGGCAAAAGCCTGCAATGCAACCACAAAATAGAGTGATACATAAGTCAGTACAAGTAACTAATCGTGGCGCACCGAAGTCTCAATCAACAGCATATAGTCCTACTCTAAATAAAGCACTGCGTATCTTAATGATTTGGGTTGCTTTGATGGCTGTCATTTTTGGAGGTATATATGGAATTCATAAAATCCAAAATAATCAGCAGACAGCACAAGAGCCTTCTAAGCCAAAATATTCCAGTTTAATTAAGAGCGGCAACTATGATGAAGCCGCTAAGTATTACCCAAAAAAAGCTGTTGATGCCGAAAATGCAATGATGGCGGATAAAGATCTTTCTGCTAAAGGGACAATGGCTGAGCGTATCAGCAAATATTCCGATAGTGATGTAATCAAGTTTGATGTTGATTATTTTAAGGATGACTATCAAGGAGCAGTAGATATTTATAAAAATTCACCTGATCCAGAATTGACTCAGCTTACCGATGCACGGAAGGTTATGGTTGCCTATTCTCTTATGAAAATAGGATCTATTGCAGAAGCTAAGAAAGTAGCGGGAACTTTGAATAACGAAAATCTCAATAAGAGAATTGAAATTTATTCTAAGTTTTACAATGCAAATAAAATTCTAAGCAACAAGATTACCAATGGTCATTTATCCAAGAGTCAAATAAAAAAAGCAAAACAGCAAATAAAAGAAAATCAAGAAGCTATGGATAAGCTTTAAGTTAAGGAGTAAAAAGTATGAAGCCTTTAAATCGTGAAGAAGTTTTACATAAAGAGGGAAATGGCACACCAAGCAATAAGAGTGTCATTCATAAGCCATCAAAGAAAGCTAAAGAAGAAATCTTTGGTGGAGGGAAGCCAACAATTTATGGCAAGAAAAAGTCTCCTCGTAAAGTTAAGAAAGATAAGAAAAACAAGAAAAAAGTTGCTGGCTTACCTTTAGGGGCAAAAATTGGTGCTGGTGTTGCTGGTGTTGCTGTGGTTGGAGGTAGTGTAGCCGCCCTTGTACATAATATGGGGGGTACTAAAAATGATGTGCAAAATGCTAATCGACACAGCAAGGATACTGGCTTAGACTTTGGAACAGATAAAGATGATAATGATAAGTCAGATCTTGAAAGTCATAAATCATCCAGAAAGAAAAATGATGCTAAACATAATAAGCACGAAAAAAAATCTAAGGGTGAAGATGCATTAGACGATTTGCTTGGTGGTGATAGTGATTCATCTAGTGACGACTCTAGTAGTAAGTCAAGTAAATCTAAACACTCTGGCGATAGTGATGATACAATTGAATCATTGATTAATGGCATGAGTGGCGGTAACAGTAGTAGTGATAAAGGCTTGAAAGCATTAGCAGAAAAAGCAACTAAGAGTGTAAGTCAAGCCAATAAGTTAGGTGGCAAAGAGGCCAGCAAAGCTGTCAAAGGTAAATCTGAACCAAGTAAGTTACCAAATGCTAAGGAAAATAAAGATGAAAAGACGAATAAGGATGGCTTAACATCTTTAGCTTATAAGCCAGGTCAAAAGCAAGACGACCAACTTGATGCCAAAATAAATGATCTTGTTGCTCGTACTAATACTCAGAGAGAAAATAATGGTAAGGGAAGAGTCACCGAAAATGTAAATAATGGTGGTAATAAAGGTAATACTGGTACTGCAACAGCTAGAACAAATAATAATGGAAATACTGGAAGTTCAAAGCCAACTAATACTGGAAAACCAAGTAATCCACTACATAATAATCCAGGTGACGTAGTGGTTAAACCTGATAACCCAAGTCATGAGACTAAACCAAATAACCCAGGACATCAAACTAACCCAGATAATCCAGGACATGAGACTAAACCAGATAATCCAGGACATGAGACTAAACCAGATAATCCAGGACATGAGACTAAACCAGATAATCCAGGACATGAGACTAATCCAGATAACCCAACAACTCCAACATATCCTTATCAATCAGTACCAGATGGGACAAGTAAGACGGTAACATTTGTCGATGCCAGTGGTAAGCAAATTGGTACTGGTACGTTAACTAAGAATGGCAATAATGTAAGTGTAAATGGCATTCCTAGTGGATATAAACTTTCTGACTTAGATACTGAAGGACATTCACCCCAATTACTGCAATGGCCTAATAGCATTAGTGTAGTTTCAGACGGAACGACACCAACTGAGCCAGGGCACGAAACTAAACCTGATAACCCAGTAACTCCAACATATCCTTATCAATCAGTACCAGATGGGACAAGTAAGACAGTAACATTTGTCGATGCCAGTGGTAAACAAGTTGGTACTGGTACGTTGACCAAAAATGGTAATAATGTAAGTTTAAGTGACATTCCTGGTGGATATAAATTAGCGGACTTAGATACTGAAGGACATTCAGCCCAATTATTACAATGGCCTGATACTATCAATGTGGTAAGTGATGGTACCAGTCAACCGTCTACTCCAACTTATCCGTTCCAAAATGTGGCAGATGGTACTACTAAAGAAGTTACATTTGTTGATGCAGATGGCAAGCAGGTTGGTACTGGTACTCTTACTAAGAATGGTAATAATGTAAGTCTGAGCGACATTCCTAGTGGGTATAAATTAGCAGACGAAGATGCTGAAGGACATTCAGCCCAATTATTACAATGGCCTGATACTATCAATGTGGTAAGTGATGGTACCAATCAACCGTCTACCCCGACTTATCCGTTTCAAAATGTAGCAGATGGAACTACTAAAAGAGTTACATTTGTCGATGCAGATGGCAAGCAGGTTGGTACTGGTACGTTGACAAAAAACGGTAATAATGTAAGTGTGGATGGAATCCCAGGCGGATATAAACTTTCAGATTTAGATACCGAAGGACATTCAACCCAATTATTGCAATGGCCTGATACTATTAGTGTGGTAAGTGATGGTACCAGTCAACCGTCTAAGCCAGATAATCCAACTTATCCAGCTCAAAGTATTCCAGATGGTACAAGCAAACGAGTACAGTTTGTAACATCTGATGGGACTGTTATTGGTACTGGCACTTTAAGCAAAGTTGGAAATTCAGTTCAGATTTCAGACATTCCAGGCGGATATAAACTCTCTGACTTAGATACTGAAGGGCATTCAGTACAATTATTGCAATGGCCCGATACTATTAGTGTGATAAGTGATGGTACCAGTCAACCGTCTAAACCAGATAATCCAAATACTCCAACGTATCCAGCACAAGATGTAGCAGACGGTACTACTAAAGAAGTTACATTTGTTGATACAAATGGCAACCAAGTTGGCACTGGCACCCTTACTAAAAGTGGTAATTCAATAAGTGTAGATGGCATTCCAGGAGGATATAAGCTTTCTGATTTAGATTCTAATGGACATTCAGCCCAATTACTGCAATGGCCTAATAGTATTACTGTGATTAGTGATGGACCATCAGTGCAACCAGGCGGTAATACTAATCCAGATCAACCATCTAATCCAACTTATCCGTTCCAAAGTGTACCCGATGGGACAAGTAAAACAGTAGTCTTTGTTGATGCAAGTGGCAATCAAGTCGGCACTGGTACTCTTACTAAGAATGGCAATAGTGTACATCTTAGTGGCATACCAGGCGGATATAAATTAAGCGATGAAGATTCACAAGGTCATTCTGCGCAACTATATCAATGGCCTAATAGTATTACTGTGGTTAGCGATGGATCATCAGTGCAACCAGGCGGTAATGCTAATCCAGACCAACCATCTAATCCAACTTATCCAGCGCAAAGTATTCCAGATGGTACAAGCAAACAAGTACAGTTTGTAACATCTGATGGCACTGTTGTTGGTACTGGTACGTTGACTAAAAGAAATGGTGGAGTTGCAGTTGATGGCATACCAGGTGACTATCAAATGACTGATTTAGATTCACAAGGTCATTCAATGCAACTTTGGAATTGGCCTGATAAGATCACTGTCATATCTGTGAATTCATTTGATGTAGCTAAATACATTCATGCTTAATTAGAAATAAAAACAAGGGCGTTAGCAATAAACTAACGTCCTTATTTTTTAAGAGGTAGAAAAAATGACAACAGTAATACTTGCTGAAAAGCCCGATCAGGCAAGATCTTATATGGATGGTCTTGGGTTAAAGCACACAGAGAAACAGCATAAAGCAAGAGGAAAGACATTCCTCGATGATGATACAATCGTAGTCTCGGCCGCAGGACATTTATTAGAACTTTGCGAACCTGAACACTACGGAGAAGAATATAAAGACCGAGATAATTTGAAGGCGTTACCCATAATTCCATCTCGATTTGATTACAATCTGCCAAAAAAAAATGTCTTTCTTTACAATGAAATTAAAGATGCAGTGGCTAAAGCAGATAAGGTAATTGTAAGTACAGATATGGATAATGAAGGCGGAGCTATTGCTTTTAATATTCTACGTTTTAGTGGAATGCTCAAGCAAAAGAAAATTTTAAGATCTTATCCCACTGCTTTAAATAAACAGGCAGTAATACGACAATTCAAAAATTTAAAGTCAATAGATAAAACATGGAGAGATGCACATGCGGCGATAGCTAGATCAAGAGCCGATTGGATGATCGGAATGAATTTAAGTCGTTTGTACACTTTAAAGTTAAAAAATATTGGTATCATTGGTAATTTTGCTGTGGGTAGAGCTATTTCAACCACATTAAACTTAATTTGCCAGTGGCAGAAATCGATTGACGATTTTGAAGTACAACCAATTTATGAATTAGATGGTAGTACTCTTATTAATGGAACAAATGTTGACCTTAAATCAACTATCAGAGAAGTAGGACGTGAGAACAAGACAAAATTCATCAAAGAAATTAAAAAACATGTTTTGTCTAAGAAAAAAGCTTATGGTACGGTTGCCTTAATTGATTCTAACATCAAGAACACTTATCCACCTATCATGATGACTAAGGGGGACTTGTATAAAGAAATGAATCGAGTGGCTGGATGGACACAAGCAAAATCTAAAAAAGTCATGCAGAAAAATTATGATGATGGTTACCAGACTTATCCCAGGACGGATGCAGGGGAGATACCTTTGTACGAGTATCAATATCTTAGAGATAAATTTGATGATTTTATGCAAATAATCCATGAAGATGGTAAATACGAAAGATATGATATGCCAGAAGACAAGGCAAAGAGATATCTTGTCAAAGAAGGCTCAGATGATGCTCATTATGGGATCGTTCCAACTGAAAAATTGATGGATAATACCAGAGAAGTAACTGACGATCAAAGATTAATGTATGAAGTAGTGGTAAGACGTGCTATGACCATGTTTATTAAGCCTTATCAGTATGTATCTAACCGTTTAGGAGTATCTGTTAGTGGTATACCTATGATTGCTCAAAATAACGCAATGCTTAACAAGGGCTGGAAGGCTATCTTACTGCCGAGCAAAAAGAAAAAACGAGGTAAAAAAGCACAGGAATCTAAGCAAGGTATGGACTATGCTAAATACTTAAAAAAGGGAGACAGACTAGTTATAAATTTAAAAATTAACGTTGGAAAAACTCAACCACCTAAACCACTAAAATCTATTCAAATTTATGACAAAGGTGGAATGATGGAACGAGCATATAAATATGTTGAAAATCAAAAATATGCTTCAATTTTGCGTAAAACAAAAGGAATAGGAACTTCTGCCACAAGAGATCAAGCCATGGCAAGTCTTGTTGCTAAAAAGTATATTGCAGTAGATACTAAGGATTATATTACGGTTACGCCTAATGGATGGTTAATTAATTGGCTTTTAAGTGGCTCGGAAGTTAATGATCCAGTACTTACAGCTAAATGGGAGGAAGAATATCAAAAGATTGACAAAGGGCAAACAAATTCCTCAAACTTAATTAATTCTACGGCACAAATGATTTATAACGAATTTAATCGAATTGAAAAGGCTTGGAATACGCAAAAAATTGTTAATTATTATCAAAGCAAAGCAGGAGCTTTTAATAAAAAGGCTTCTTTAGGTAAATGTCCCGTCTGTGGTTCTGATGTAGTTTTTCGCAAGGATCAAAAGAATGCAGGTAAGTGGGATAATTATGCTTGCACAAATAAAGACTGTAAGTTTGTTATTTGGCGACATTACTCTAATCGTTTAGTAAGTGAGGCAGATGTAAAAAAATTATTGGTTGGTCAACCGACACATGAATTTAAAAACTTGTTAAGTAAGAAGGGTACAGCTTATAATGCAAGGTTAATTTTAAAACCAGATAGTGAAGTCGGCACTTATAAACTTAAGCCATACATTAAACCAGATCCCGATCGCAGATACGATAAATAAAGAAGGCAAGATAGTTAAACTATCTTGCTTTTTGCTTATAAGAAATCAAATTGTAATAACTAACACACATCTTATAATACGCTAATTTTTTACTGGACAAATTAAGCTTAGTCATTAAGTACTGATCTGTTAAGTTAGGATTTGAAACATAAGATAAGATGTAGCTTTGTCGAAGTTTAGAAATACTCAAATCTAATGGAAGTATGTTTCTATCTAATCTGACGGTACGCATAAATGATTCATTAGTAGCTATAGGCCCGTCTCCATTTTGTTTTTGAAAAATAAAGGGATCATGAGTTTTTGTGAAATTCAAGTTTTTAACAATATATTTCTTTAATTCGCTATTATGAATGTGTTCAGCAATCTCAAGCCACCGTACTTTCAATAATTCTTTTGGTTTGTAACCAAGTGAAATTAATAAAAGTAGTTTGATGGTTTCGGGATGCAATCCTAAGCTAAGCATATTGGGTAAATCATTCATCCAATTAGTTACGATAGTAATTCTACGTTGATATGATATACCTTTTAAGCCAACTAGGGGATATGAGTCAATAAGGTGGGCTTGTGTTAAAAACGTAAAATACTTACGGATGTAAGAGATATATTTATTGATCGTACGAGTTTTTAAATGTTCGTGAACTTCAAGTTGTGTAAGATAATCATTTACGTCTGAAACTTTAATGTTTTTAATATCAACATCTCCGACAGCATTAGCTACATGATAATTCCAGAAATTAAATAACACAGAATTTATCATATCAATAGATAATTGATTAAGTTTGTTTACATGTGTACACCAAGCATCAAAAGATGTCTGGTGCGGAAATAAGTCTTTTTGATTCATAAAAAATAGTTGTAAAATTCGAAAATACGTTTATTATTAAATAATAAGATGAGGTTAGAAAATGTCTCAAATAGTATGCCTTACGGGTCAAATTGCAAAAAAAGGAAAACTTTATAAATCTGAAAAAGGAATCCTCTACTTGCGTATTATACTACACGAAAGCAGTGGTAGAAGTGTCAACAAATTCCCTATTGTTTTTTATCGTGATACAGCAAAGACCGTGGCTCAAAATTTTGCTAAAGATGATTTCGTTTTGGTAGAAGGACATATTGTATCTAGTGAAAATAAAAAATACGATCGAACCTTCTACAACCTATCAATTTTTGGCAAAGAAATAGTAAAAATCAGTGAATTTAACGATCAGAAGGGAGTTGCTAAATCAGCACCAACAAAGCAAGTTGATGCGTCAGACGTACGAGATACGATAAAAAACAAGATTGAAGAACAATCTTCAAAAGAACCTAATGTAGCAAAGCCTAGACCTGAAAATTCTGTGCCGACAGAAAATCTAGGTGATAAGGTGAAAAAATCAAAAAACAGACAGATGCCCGATGCCGATAGTCAAATGGCAGAGGGAACTTCAGACAAATCAGACAATAGTGGATTTGATGAATCGCTGTTTGATTTACCTGATGACGACTTTTGATCTTTAGTGGGGTTAGAATATGGCAGAAACAAGGACAATTGGAGAACTTGCTGACACTTTAGGACTTGATTATGTGAAATTAAGAACGCCATTTAAACGGTTACAACAAACAAACTTGTACTTAGTAATTGGTAGTGATGGAGGAGCAACTCCTAAGAATAAATATCTGAGACAAATTGCAAATATTAATAAATATTTTGCAAAGGCTAGTCTTGTAGATGATGAAATCTTTAATTTTGTAAAAGATCAATTTGAGTATTACCAAAGTGAAATCACAAATGTAGAACGCGTTTGTAAAAAATCATACTTGAACGAAAAAGATTTATCCAAATTCATAAAAAATTTTGATCGAAATGAACAAAATGATTTTATTGCAAGAAATATGTTTTCGAAAAATCAATCGGATGCTTTAATTAGGACAAGAATTGATGATTTGATTTCATTGTATTTAAAGAAAAAAATTTCTGAAACCAAAGATACCATTGCGGTAGTGCCATCTTTTGATGCTAAGACAAAATTGACTAAAAATAAAATTATAAAAGTACACTTGCTTGAAGGAATTCGTACTCGTACATGGAAACAAGGCGTGGTTGTTGGATTTTACTTTTCAAAAAAAGCAGGGTGCCAATTGCCAATAGTTGCGCTGTATAACCAAAACATCGAATTAGCTGATGCGGTTAAATTGGATCCTAAGTCAAGAGGCAACTTCCATTTTGCAAAACGAAAGTTAGGGAATAAGCAACCAGTAGTATGGACCATCCCAATTAATGATCTGATTGACTATTCAGTTACAGATCGTCGAAAGAAAAAAGAAGCGGAAAAGAAAAATGTCGATTCGCATTATTTTTACTTTCTCAATATGCTCCTTTCTACTCTAAGCAAATATCAAATTGGGTGCGAATTTTTAACACACGGAAATTACCGCCATCCCTTTATCCAAATCATCACAGATCCTGTTATTTTCCATCTAAATGACTTTATTGCAAGCAAAGATGATGTAAAGAAAGTAGCTGAGATAAAGCTTAAAACATTTGGTAAGCCTAATGTAGAAGAATTAGAAAAGACATGCCGACACTTTACTCAAAAATTAGGAACAAGCTTTAGGGTAGCCAAAAACAAAAATGAATTGGCAATTCAATCTGATTTGCGTAAATTTGTTGTTGGTTGGTTTGATAAGGAATCTGAACCTGTACTCAAAGGCCTTCAAGAGTATTCAGTTAAAAGTGGCATTCCCATGGACTTATTAGCTGGGAAAATACTACAGGATTTCTATTCGATATATATTGAGCCAAGCTTACACGAGGAAGCAACTACAGTTGCTGACCAATTTAAGCTATATTTCAAAGAAAACGGGGAAAAATAGGAGATTAATTAAAGAAGGAAGTCATGTGCTTTTCTTTTTTTGCACCTAAAAGTACAAAAAATGATACTAAAAGATATTGAAAATGATACCAAAGCGAGTATAATGTCAAGTGTAAAGGATAAGGAGTTGAACATGAAGGAAATTGAAAAAGCTAGAGCAATACTTTTGTCGAATCATTTAACGTTTAATCAATTACATGAAGCAACTAACATACCTGTATCAACACTTAAGCGTTATAGTAGACAGGCTAAAGGCAAAGTACCTTTTGGAAAGTATGAAAATATTGCTAAATTAGCTAAGGTATATGATAAGTCGAAATTTGAAGACCAAAAAAGACAAATAGATCTTACTAAAGCTATGGAATTAGGAGAATGGCTAAAAAATAATATTCCCAATGATACATGGGGTAAAAGAATTAAGAAAGCTATTATGAATGATTCAGAAGTTTTGATAAAGATACTGCAGATGAATGAAAAGTAAAAAGATACGAAGGGAACGAAAGAAATGGCAAACCAAGTAGAAAATGAAGAAATAAGAGAAGATAGAAGATTGGATAGATGGATTGTTAATTTAGCCGACTTTTTACAGGAGGAAAAGTATCAGTTGCTTAAACTACAAGCTTTGCAACAAGATAAGCCTAAAACAGATTGGAATTTTAGAACGATTAGTGAAAGAATAAATAAAATAATTGATGAACAACTATATCATGTATATCAAGTAAGTTTTAGTAAAGAAGTTTTAGCTAAACATGGTCTAACACATAAAAGAGAAGATTTTGAAGCAGTCATGTACATTGATCCTGCATTACTAACAATGTTTCAGACTGTGGACGACCATTATATTGAATGCTACACTTTTTAGAGAATTTAGCGATCAACAAATAAAAAATAAAATGCGTACAATATCCTTAAATAGATGATTAAGCTTATTTAAGGAGAAAGCATGAAAAAGTATTTAATGATTGGTCGTAACGCAATGCCTACTGTACAAGATGCAGGCAAAGAACTGGTAGAAAGACTTAACAATACCAATGAATTATTAATGGTTTCTAACATAATCTTTATGATTGACAGTCGTACACATGAAGGTAGGACATATCGTATACCTGCAATTACGCAAGATGTCAATATAACGTTTAATGGAATGAATTACAAACTAACCTATGAAAAAGAGCATATGGCACTTATTAGTGTATTTGTTTATATCCTAAACGTAATTAGAGAATTTAATAAAAAAGCAGAAAAAAATAAAAAATTGACTTTTATTAATCCTAATGATGAGACACTCAAAGTTTTGGATGATATTCTTAGTCAAAACCGAATCTAAAAAAGAGCTGTAAGGTTGATAGCCTTACAGCTCTTTTTTGTTGGTTTTATTTAAATGCTTATCTGACTACTCTGCCGACAAAAGAAGGTTTGAAGTAATCAGATACTGTTTCAATATCAACATTCTGTCCTGGTTGTGGTGCCGCTACAAATTTACCATTACCAATGTAAATAGCTACGTGATAGCTAGCACCGTGTGAACCCCAAAATAGAAGATCCCCTGGGCGGGCAGTATTGATAACATCAGATGCAGAGGCAACATCAGTTGTATCTACATTCTGTTCTTGATGAATTGTATCACGATTAATTTGAATACCAACTTGTCGATAAATATATTGCGTCAAGCCAGAACAATCGAAACCGTTAAGTGATTCTCCACCCCATTGATAAGGAATTCCCATATTAGCATACTGGACTGCTAAATTGACAATCTGTTCTGCTTTGGTGTCGCCAACTAAAGAAGCTTGATGAACGTTAGAATTACCTTGATTTTGAGTAGTGATTTGTTTGTCATTTTCCTGTGGTTGGTTTGGATCTTGCAGATTAAGCTCATCTCCAATATAAATCTGAGAATCACTGAATGACAGGTTATTCCACTTAAGCACGTCTTCCGTTTTTAAACCATGTTCATAGGCAATTTCGGAGACAGTATCACCCGCTTTAACAGTATATGTCTTAGGTGGATCAGGAACTTCTAAATCTTGATCTTCTGATACTTTAGCATTGGTTTTAAGATGATTTGCTTTTGCCAAAGCTTTAACAGTCACATGGTGTTCTTTAGCAATCGACTTTAATGTTTGTCCTTTTTCCACTTTAACTGTATCAGCGTGAGCTACGGCAGGTGCTACAACAGTAGTTGCTAGACCACCACCAATAAGTGCAAAAGCTAGTTTTACTGAGCCATTTGACTTTAGCGTGTATTCCACTAAATTTCAGTCCTTTCTTCATCAATTAAATTGTTAAACATCTTTGCAAAAATGTGAGATTCACAAATTAAATTCTTTGTACCATCTAGAATCTCGTAGATGCGTACATGCAGTAGTGGCAACTGATTTTTAGCAAGCTCTTGTTCTTCAAAAGACATTATTAAATTAGCTTTTTCATCAAGAGGAACCATTTGTCCTGAAGAAGATACTTGAAAGTAATCAGCATTATTATCTATTGCATACTTAAGACGGGGGTTTGCAACCTTACGATAGTTTAAAGATACCGATTTGGCTACTAATAGTAGTACAAACGGAAAATTATACTGATCTACATCCCTGTACTCAAAGGCTTTTTGGTTCCGCAATAAAAATGAATAGGTGAGCTTTTTAGAAAAGTAAAAGCCCGTGTAATACGTAAGATCTTTACGTAATGAATCAATGTTAACCTGATTAACATTTAATGACTTTTGCTTTAAAGGATCTAAAACAAATGTTGATGGATTATTTTTGTATAAACAGTGACTAAGTTTAGCCTTGTCAAATACAGAAAAACCAGGAATGAGCTTCTTACTATGAACGCCATAATAGGAAACTTCATTTGTTTTAGCATTAAGCCTACCGACTAATCTAATAGGGTTATGACAGTAAAAGCAAACTGCATAGTAGTTGCCGTTTTGCAAATACGGATAGGCAGATAAATATTTACGAATATTTTTGCTGTTTAGATAATGCCATTTATCTAAGTGGTGAATTGTCGTAAAAAATATCATAAAATACCTACCTTTCCATATCCAAAATTAATTATGAAACAAAACGATTTAAAAAAGTTGTTTGTTCAAAAACCAGAAAAAGGGGGATTTTTTGGAAAATAGAAAAAAAAACAAAAGAGATAGGAAAATTTATAGGATATGAGTGTCAATAAATAAATTAGGAGGATTAACATGTCAAATACCAAACAAGATGAATTGCAAAATGGAGTTTTTGTTCTTAAAAATGACCTTTTAGATTACGCTAAAAAAATTGCTAAGGACGATGCTGACAGCACAACTAGTGTGGTAGAAGTGGTTTATAATGTTTTGCTTCAAATTGGTAACCAAGAAAACAATACGAAGGAGACGAAAAAGTTGCGTAAAGCTTTTCAAGGAATTCCTCTAGCGATGCATACCCAAGCTTTGCGGAGCTTTATTGTAAGCTTTTATTATGTCAATCACTTAGATCAAGCCTTAGTACCAAGCAATCAAGTAATTAAAAGCGTAGTAGCAGAAATGATGGCAACCACAGAACATTTTTCTGAAATAGATGGTCAAATTCTGTCACCTTTTGAAGCAATTTACTTAACTATTGATTCCTTTGTGCAGGATAACGTACTTAAAGATCCCAAGCGTCATGAACAAGCAGATGTGTTAATCGGAAATATTAAAGCACAACGAAGAATCTTGAATGATTATTTAAAAGAATACGATGCAAAGTATGGAGCAGAATTGCGAAAGGAAGTATCTGCGGATGATTAAACTAAAAAAAGCTTGGTTAGTAGCTCTTTCAACTACGATAACTTTAATTTTAGCAGGCTGTTCAATTAAAACACCATTAACCCAGAAAAAATTAACTTCTGAATTTCAAAAAAACACTGTTAGCTTAATGAATGTCCATGGCTACGTGACTGCCAAAGAACAGCTTAAAGACAAAAAGGCTAAAAATTTTAATAAATACTACAACAAAAGTATTAAAAAGGAAGAAAAATCTGTTCAAAATTCTTTAGATGCTTTAAAAGGTGCGAATAATTATAAAGGATACTCTAGTAGTGTCTATCAATTTAGCAAAGAAGTATTAGCTTACATTAAAGTGGCACAAAAAGATCAGACTGATAAAGCTAATCAAAAAGCTACACAAGCTAAATACCATGCAGTTACTAAATCAGCGGTCAAAGTTGGTAGCGCCAGTGATTCAAAAAAAGTAAAAGCGTATGTCACTACGATCGTGGGCTATGATAATCAAATGAAAGCTAAACTGGCACACGATAAAAAAGTAAAAGCAGATAAAAAGAAAAAAGCTAATCGTCCAATCATTGCTTTTAGAGGTACAGGAAAGCATAAAGGAGAATTGGTTGACTATAATGGTAAACCCATACCTAAGAAATATTTGCAAAAGAAAAAGAAAGCAAAACACACTATCAGTATTAATCCTGTGTTAGGTACGGCTTTGCTCATGGTTTCGGGCTTATTAATCGTCACAGTGTTCTTGCAACCTAATAAATCAGACGATAACAGTTCTGCATTAATGGATGATTCTAAACGTCCTAAACCACGTGGATATGAATTATTGATGTTTCGTTTAACAGAATTGCTAGGGGTTATTTTAGTGATCTTGTTAATCGTACTTGGTACTACTAAATAGGAGGAATAGATGCATTACTTAACTAGAGTATTTAAGACTTTGAAAAAAGTTACATGGGAAAAGATACCAACATCCCTAAAACATATGATTTATGTACTTTTAGTAGTAATCGGAAGTTCTCTTGTTTATTGGGGTATTGACGTGCTGATTACTAGTTTGATAAGCAAGCTGTAAGGAGACAATATGGGATTAAAACAAATTGTTGAGAATAATAAATTTAAAGTGCGGAAACTTGAAAAGATTGTTGATAAAATTGAGGCTTTAGCAGATAAGTATTCTACTATGAGCGATGAAGAGCTTCAATCACAGACTTCAAAGTTTAAGAAAGAATTGGCCAATGGCAGAACACTAGACGATCTACTGGTAGAAGCTTTCGCAACAATTAGAGAAGCAGATAAACGCGTATTAGGGCTTTATCCTTATCCAGTACAGCTTCTAGGTGGTATTGTTTTACATCAAGGAAACTTAGCTGAAATGCGTACTGGTGAAGGAAAAACTTTAACTGAAACGATGCCTGTTTACCTAAATGCTTTAACTGGTAAAGGCGTACATGTAGTTACAGTCAATGAGTACCTTTCAAGACGTGACTTTGAAGAAATGGGACCAGTATTTACCTTTATGGGGTTGACGGTTGGTCAAAATGGTGAAGAAATGATCTTAGAGGATAAGAAAGCCGCATACAACTGCGATATTACTTATTCAACTAATGATGCACTTGCTTTTGACTATTTACGTGACAATATGGTCAAATATTCCGAAGATCAAGTGCAAAGAGGTTTAAATTATGTAATTGTTGACGAAGTTGACTCTATTTTGATTGACGAAGCGAGAACTCCATTAATTATTTCAGGTAGTGACAAGAGCTACCGTGCTTTATACAAGCAAGCAGATGCGATTGCCAAACGGATGAACAAAAATGATTTTACATATGATGCTGAAACTAAGACAATCACACTTGAAAGGTCTGGAATTTTAAAAGCTAATGAAGCTTTCGGTGGTCAAGATGTATATGATGAGGATTCTTTCATCTTAGCTCACTATTTAGATGAAGCCATGAAAGCTAATTACACGATGGAAAAAGATAAAGATTATATCGTTAAAGACGGTGAAGTACTTATCGTAGATACTAATACTGGCCGTGTGATGAGTGAGAGAAGATTTTCTGACGGTTTACATCAAGCACTAGAAGCTAAAGAAGGCGTTGAAATTCATGACGCTAATAAGACAGAAGCTTCTGTAACTTACCAAAACTTTTTTAGAATGTACAAGAAATTATCGGGCATGTCGGGGACTGCTTCTACTGAAAGTGAAGAATTTTATCAAACATTTGGTATGGAAGTGGTAACTGTTCCAACTAATAAGCCGATTGCACGTAAGGATTTACCTGATGTACTTTATCCAACGGAGAGAGCTAAGTTCAGAGCAGTGCTTAACTTAATCGAAAAGATATATCGAACTAGAGAGCCAGTGCTAGTCGGAACTGCTTCTGTTGAGAACTCAGAATTGTTATCCAAAATGTTAGATCAAGTTGGCATCCCTCATGCGGTGTTAAATGCTAAAAACAACAAAAAGGAAGCAGAAATTATTGCTCAAGCAGGACAAGCAGGTGCGGTTACGATTGCAACTAACATGGCAGGACGTGGTACTGACATTAAGCTTGGACCAGGAGTAAGAGAATTAGGCGGATTATTTGTTTTAGGAACCGAAAAACACGAATCAAGACGTATTGATAATCAGTTGCGTGGACGAGCAGGTCGTCAAGGAGATCCTGGTAAAACAGTTTTTTATATGTCCTTGGAAGACGATCTAATTAAAAGATTTGGTGGCGAGAGAATTGCTAAAGCCAAAGATAAACTTGTGGCAGATGGCGAAGAATTTATTCCAATTAAAAGTTCACGTCTGTTTAATAGTGCTGTACGTCAATCTCAGAAAAAGGTCGAGGGAAACAACTTTGACCAACGTAAAAATACCTTACGTTACGATGATGTGATGAATGAACAAAGAATCCACTTATATAGCCGAAGACAGACTATTTTGGATTCTAAAGAGGATCTTACACCTCACTTAAAGGCAATGATTAATCGTACTGTTGGACGCACGGTTGATAAATACTTCTTAGATAAGGAACATACCAATTACAAAGGCTTAGTGAGGTATGTAAGAGAATATCTAGATGTCGATTTAAATCCAAGTCAAACAATTGATGAACTACAAACTACGATTAGAGATTCTCACTACAAAGAGAATTTACAACGTAGCATTGATAAGACTAATCATCTGAAGCGTTTAAGCTTAGAGCAAGTTAAGAGTTTAAATCGAGACGAATTAAAAGAATATTTATTTGAAGAGACCCTTAAAGATCTTAAAGATAAAGAAGAAGCCCTAATTGATCCTAATCAGATGCAAGACTTTGAACGCACAATGATCTTAAATGCCATTGATGCTAATTGGAAAAACCATATTGATATTATGGAACAATTAAGACAGTCAGTTACATTAAGGGGTTATGGACAATACAATCCATTAGTTGAGTATCAGAATATGGCTCATGAAATGTATAACCAAATGACCAATAACATTGAAAAAGACGTTTGTCGATTCTTCTTACATACGGAGATTAGAGAGGGAGTACGTTAAATATGAGTATGAGTTCTACTAAAAAAGAAAACAGAAAGAATTTACTAAAAAGAATTGGAATTACAATTGGAATCTTATTGATTTATGATTTGCTAACCTACGTTACAATTCCAGGTGTTGATCCTAGGCAGTTATCAAAGATTACCAATAACCCTGCTTTAACCATGATGGCAATGTTTAGCGGTGGTGGCTTCCAAACTTTTTCCTTGATGTCAATGGGACTAAGTGCTTATATTAGCTCACAAATTATTGTTCAACTAATGCAATCAAACGTTATCCCAATCTTGACGGAGTGGAGTAAGGAGGGTGAGATTGGACGAAAAAAGCTGACCAAACTCACTCGTTGGTTAACTTTAATTCTTGGTTTTGTACAAGGAATTGGGATTGTAGCAAGTATTAACTCCTTGTCACAATTAGGATATGCCGTTGATAACAGTTGGTGGACTTACTTAGTAATCGGGACTTTACTTACAGCAGGTACGTTTCTTGCTATGTGGCTTGGCGATCAAATTACGCAATATGGTCTAGGTAATGGGATTTCAGTAATTATTATGGCAGGTATCGTTAAACGTCTACCTGATATGGCTAAATCATTTTACTTATCAGTATCAACTAGTGCGGGAGTTAAGTGGGATTTAGTAATCATTACCTTAGTTTTATTAGTAGTATTGACTGCAATCATTGTTTGGTTTAATCGTTCAGAATATCGTTTACCTATTCAATATACTCGAACTGCTAATCGTTTAACTGATAATACGGTTGCTAAGGACAGTTACTTACCACTTAAATTAATTGTTCCTGGTGTGGTACCAGTAATTTTTGCTAGTTCCATTTTAACCATTCCTCAAACAATTATGATGTTTGTCCAAGCTAAAAGTGATTCGGTTACCGCAAGAATTGTTAATGATTTCTTCTCTCTAAATTCACCAACTGGTACCGTCTTGTATGGTATTTTGATTGTCCTCTTTACTTATATTTACTCATTGGTACAGGTAGAGCCTAATAAGTTGGCAGACAATCTTTCAAAACAGGATGCCTACATTCCTGGTGTTTGGCCTGGCGATTCAACTGCAATTTTCGTCAAAAACTTAATTTATGACTTAGATTTACCTGGTTCAGCATTCTTAGCTTTGATCTCAGTAATACCATTAATTGCTTCAAGTTTAATTTCACCAAGTCTGGAAATGGGATTAAGTGGTTCTAGTCTATTAATTATCGTTGGTGTATTAACTGATATGGGACGACAAATTGAAGGCTTGAAAGTTAAAGAAGGATTTTCAGACTTTATGAGTTTAACTTACAGCTTTAAGTAATCAACTTAAACTAAGAGTATGAATAGTAAATCTAAATACAAAAAAAAAGTTTTGTTAATCGTAATTATTTTATGTATGGCTTATCCTTTATTTGTTTTTGGACGGTTTAAGTATTGGGAATGGACGACTACACCCGAAACGCTTAGCCAGTCTAAAACAATGACGATCTTTTACCGAGAAAAGTGTAGAAGATGCAGAAAAGTAATGCCATGGCTTATTTTTAAGCACAGTTTAGATAAGAATAGAGTAAATGTAGTTAATGCTAATCACTATCAAAGATCTGACTTGGAAGAAATAGGCGTGTACATTACTCCTACTTTTAGGATTAACAATCAAAGCTATAACACGATTGACGTTCCAAAAATTGAAAGACTTTGGAATAGTAGCAAATGAATTAGTTACTACAACTTTTAATAAAAACAAAAAGATGCATCCCAATCTCTGATTGGGATGCGAGTAATTAAGAAAGGAAGTAAAATCTATGGCAATTTCAGTAGAAATTTCTCAAATGAACAACAATAAATCAATTATTGGCGTGTTTTACAATGGCAGACCGACTTACTGGGAAGCTCATGTCGTACCAACTAAGGAAACAGATCCTAAGACAGGAAAAGAGCAAGTAAGACTTAATATTAAGGCGCAATCATTAATCAGATTGTGGCTAGACAAATATACAGATGCCACGGACAGTACTACAATGGCTGATGGCTTGCATATGCTTAAAAAGTTCTTTGGTGATGACTATAATTCAGCAATGCAAATTTCTGATATGACTAAAGATATTGCAAAAAAGATGGCACAGAGAAGATTTGAAGAAACTAAAAGTAAATTTTCTTTATAAAATGGCAAAAGTAACGAAAGATACGCAATAAATTGCAGATAAAAGCACTATTTTTAAATAGTGCTTTTATTTTGAAAAACTATTAATGATAACTAAGTCTGGAGTTTTTCTGATTTGGTTTCTATATTTTGCTATGCTTAACATATCAAGTTTAATGCGTAGGGATGCACACAAATAGAAATTAGAAGGTTAAAAAATGAAAAAAACAAAAGATATTTTTGGAGAAATTGTACCAGAACTCAAAAAGCAAAAATTCAACATTGATATTGACGAATTCTTAGATTTCATTGGGCATTATGATTTTACTTATTTAATTTCTCCCAGTGAAGTCCAAGGAAAATTAAAAATAAGCATTGTTGATACTTACAAACTTTTGGAATTTTTAGCTCAACATAAATACCTTGAACCAGTGATACCAGTGTACTGCCCGTATTGCAATGTATATTCTGGTTATTACTATGATACTATTGGTGAAATACCTAATAAATTGACTTGCTTATATTGTAAACAAGAGATTTCCGATCCGTTGCAAACTGCCGTTATTTTCTACAAAATTCCATTAAGAAAACAAGACATAAATTACTAGAAAAGAATTTGTAATTTGATAGAGACGAGGTGGTATATAAGCACCAAATAAAGTAAAAAAAGAGCTATGCTCTTTAGCATAGCTCTTTAAGATTCCGATATATCCCGGAACATTACATTGAAACTTCAAACTACTTAAATAGTAATTTGTTGCTTTATCTTAAACTACAAATTAGTTGAAAAAGATCAACTAAGGTTGTATGTCATTTCTTTATGTAATAATCCATACACAGATTCTATTACATAGTTGGATAAAATGCAATAAGTAAGAAGGAAAAATATTATGAAAATTAAAAACTATAATTTGGCTTTGACACCAAGTACAAGCGCTGTAGGACATGTTGAAGTAGATGATAATCTTAATATTCTGGAACCGGTTCATCATCAAAAAGCTATCGGGGTAGCAAAATTTGGCGAAGGTGAAACTGCAGAGGCAAGAAGATTAGCTCGAAGTGCTAGACGAACCACTAAAAGAAGAGCAAATCGAATCAATCATTATTTTAATGAAATTATGAAGCCAGAAATTGATAAGGTGGATCCGTTAATGTTTGACCGTATCAAGCAAGCAGGATTGTCTCCACTTGACGAACGCAAGGAGTTTAGAACTGTAATCTTTGATCGACCTAACGTTGCTAGCTATTATCACAAGCAATTTCCAACAATTTGGCATTTACAAAAGTATTTGATGATTACAGACGAAAAAGCTGATATTAGACTAATTTACTGGGCCTTACATTCTTTGTTAAAACATAGAGGTCATTTCTTTAATACTACGCCTATGTCACAGTTCAAGCCAGGAAAGCTAAATCTCAAGGACGACATGTTGGCATTAGATGACTATAATGACCTAGAAGGACTAAGCTTTGCAGTTGCTAATTCGCCTGAAATTGAAAAGGTCATTAAAGACCGTTCAATGCGTAAGAAGGAAAAGATTGCAGAATTAAAGAAATTAATTGTAAATAATGTTCCTGATAAAGATTTAGCAAAGCGTAATAATAAGATCATTACTCAAATTGTTAATGCAATTATGGGGAACAGCTTCCACCTAAACTTTATTTTTGACATGGATCTGGATAAGTTAACCAGTAAAGCATGGTCATTTAAGTTAGATGATCCGGAACTAGATACAAAGTTTGATGCAATTAGCGGTAGTATGACTGATAACCAAATTGGTATTTTTGAAACTCTGCAAAAAATCTATTCTGCTATTTCACTGCTTGATATTTTAAATGGAAGCAGCAACGTTGTTGATGCAAAAATTGCATTATATGATAAGCATAAGAGAGATTTAAATCTTTATTTTAAGTTCTTGAATACATTACCAGATGAAATGGCCAAGACTCTTAAGGCAGGCTATACGTTATACATTGGTAACAGGAAAAAAGATCTCCTAGCTGCACGTAAATTGTTAAAAGTCAATGTAGCTAAAAATTTCTCGCAAGATGATTTTTACAAACTAATCAACAAAGAATTGAAGAGCATTGATAAACAAGGACTTCAAACTAGATTCAGCGATAAGGTAGGTGAATTGGTTGCTCAGAATAATTTCTTGCCTGTTCAGCGCTCAAGCGATAACGTTTTTATCCCTTATCAGTTGAATGCAATTACTTTCAATAAGATCCTCGAAAACCAGGGTAAATACTATGACTTCTTAGTTAAACCTAACCCAGCAAAAAAGGATCGTAAGAATGCGCCTTATGAGTTGAGTCAATTAATGCAGTTTACTATACCTTATTACGTAGGACCTCTAGTTACTCCAGAAGAGCAAGTTAAATCTGGAATTCCTAAGACAAGTCGTTTTGCTTGGATGGTTCGTAAGGATAATGGAGCCATTACTCCATGGAATTTTTATGATAAGGTGGATATTGAAGCAACTGCCGATAAGTTCATCAAGCGCTCTATTGCTAAAGATAGTTATCTATTAAGTGAGTTAGTGTTACCAAAACATAGCTTACTATACGAAAAGTACGAAGTATTTAATGAATTGAGCAATGTTAATTTGGATGGTAAAAAACTTAGTGGCGGTGTTAAGCAAATTTTATTTAACGAAGTATTTAAGAAGACCAATAAGGTTAACACTAGTCGTATTCTAAAAGCATTAGCTAAGCACAATATCCCTGGTAGTAAGATCACAGGTTTATCTAATCCTGAAGAGTTCACTTCAAGTCTGCAGACGTATAACGCTTGGAAAAAATATTTCCCTAACCAAATTGATAATTTCGCTTATCAACAAGACCTAGAAAAAATGATCGAATGGTCTACAGTCTTTGAAGATCATAAGATACTTGCTAAGAAATTGGATGAAATCGAATGGCTTGATGATGACCAAAAGAAATTTGTGGCAAATACTAGATTAAGAGGCTGGGGAAGATTGTCTAAAAGACTACTTACAGGACTTAAGGATAACTATGGTAAAAGTATTATGCAGCGGCTTGAAACTACTAAAGCTAATTTCCAACAAATTGTCTACAAACCAGAATTTCGTGAACAGATTGATAAAATTAGCCAAGCTGCTGCAAAGAACCAAAGCTTAGAAGATATCCTTGCTAACTCTTATACCTCACCAAGTAATCGAAAAGCAATTAGAAAAACTATGAGCGTGGTTGACGAATATATCAAACTTAATCACGGTAAAGAACCTGACAAGATCTTCCTCATGTTCCAACGTAGTGAGCAGGAGAAAGGAAAACAAACTGAAGCTAGAAGCAAACAGTTAAACCGCATATTGAGTCAGCTTAAAGCTGATAAATCTGCTAACAAGTTATTTAGCAAGCAACTAGCTGATGAGTTCTCTAATGCTATTAAGAAGAGTAAATATAAGCTTAATGATAAGCAATACTTCTATTTCCAACAGCTCGGCAGGGATGCCCTTAGTGGGGAAGTGATAGATTACGATGAACTTTACAAATACACTGTTCTTCATATAATTCCACGCTCTAAGCTTACTGATGACTCGCAAAATAATAAGGTCTTAACTAAGTACAAAATTGTTGACGGTTCGGTTGCTTTAAAGTTTGGAAATTCTTACTCTGATGCTTTAGGTATGCCAATTAAAGCATTTTGGACTGAACTCAATAGGTTAAAATTAATTCCTAAAGGTAAACTATTAAACTTAACTACTGATTTTAGCACTCTTAATAAGTATCAAAGAGATGGTTACATTGCTCGTCAGTTAGTAGAAACCCAACAAATTGTAAAATTGCTTGCTACAATTATGCAAAGTCGCTTTAAGCATACAAAAATTATTGAAGTTCGTAATAGTCAGGTAGCCAACATTAGGTATCAGTTCGATTATTTCAGAATCAAAAATTTAAATGAGTATTATCGTGGATTTGATGCTTATTTGACAGCTGTAGTGGGGACTTATCTTTACAAAGTTTATCCGAAAGCTCGCAGATTGTTTGTTTATGGTCAATATCTTAAGCCCCAAAATGAAAAACAAGAGAATCAAGATATTCACTTAGATTCAGAGAAAAAATCTCAAGGCTTTAATTTCTTGTGGAATTTACTTTATGGTAAACAAGATCAAATCTTTGTTAATGGCACAGATGTGATAGCGTTTAATCGTAAAGACTTAATTACAAAAATGAATACCGTTTACAAATACAAATCACAAAAGATGTCACTGGCTATTGATTATCATAATGGAGCAATGTTTAAAGCAACATTATTCCCAAGAAATGATCGAGATACTGCTAAAACTCGTAAGCTTATTCCCAAGAAAAAAGAGTATGATACCGATATTTATGGTGGCTATACATCTAATGTTGATGGCTATATGATGTTAGCTGAAATCACCAGGAGCGATGGTAATAAGCAATATGGTTTTTATGGTGTTCCAGGTAGATTTGTTAGTGAATTAGATGTTCTACAAAAGATTAGATATACTGAGTATGAAGAAAAACTAAAGGAAATCATTAAACCAGAGCTTGGTATTAACCTGAAGAAAATTAAAAAAATCAAGATTTTAAAGAATAAGATCCCATTTAATCAAGTAGTTATTGACAAGGGTAGCAAATTCTTTATTACTAGCACTAGCTATCGTTGGAACTATAGACAATTAATCTTGTCTGCAGAATCACAGCAAGCATTGATGGATTTGGTTGTAGATCCAGATTTTTCTAATCATAAAGCACGAAAGGATGCAAGAAAAAATGCAGATGAGCGTCTAATTAAGGTTTACAAAGAAATCCTGTATCAGATCAAGCACTATATGCCTATGTTTGTTGAGCTAAATTGTTGCTATGAGAAACTGGTAGATGCTCAAAAGACCTTTAATTCTCTAAAGCCAGGTGATAAGGCAACTGTATTAAATCAAATTTTGATTTTGTTGCATTCTAATGCAACTTCACCAGTCTTGGAAAAGTTGGGGTATCATACTAGATTTACTTTAAGCAAAAAGCATAATTTGATTTCTGAGAATGCAGTTTTAGTTACGCAATCAATTACTGGACTTAAAGAAAACCATGTATCAATTAAGCAGATGCTATAAGCAGAAAAATAAATACTAAAAAAGAGCCAGATACTTAGTCAAAGATTAAGCAATTTGGCTCTTTTTTATTGTTGCAAAGAACTGACATATATCTAAGATGCAGAAATAGCATTAAATCTACGATCCCATGATTACTACCACAAAGATATGACATACATCTAAGAAGTACTAAAACTAATGACAGGCTGGTTATTACCCTAAAGAAATGACATACATCTAAGATTGATTTTTAGCGATGCTGCGACCATATTCAGGTTATTACCATAATGAACTGACATACATCTAAGATGAAGTAACTAAATATAAAGTACCATCTTTGGGTTATTACCATAATGAAATGACATACATCTAAGATCATGTTAGCAACGAAGGCAATGATTGTTAAGGTTATTACCATAATGAAATGACATACATCTAAGATCCCGATTATATTCCTAAACCATATCAAGGAGGTTATTACCATAATGAAATGCCATACATCTAAGATGTAACTTAGTGTAATCACAGCCAATTTCTTGGTTATTACCATAATGAAATGACATACATCTAAGATAGGTATTCTTTAATACTTATCTTAGAATATGACTTAAAAGTCATTGTTACTGAATCTTAAATGATAATTAAATTATAGCATAGTTTCTTACTATGTAGGTCAAAGTATGCTGCTATGTTACGGAAATAATTAGAAGCCTAAATATTTGCTACATTTTCGTACAAGCAATCTTTTACTTTTTTTCAATAAAGCCTATACAAATTTGATCTTTGGATCGGCTGACATTATATTTTTTCTGATAGGATAATGTAAATTCATTAAGGGAAAGATAATAAGTGTGCTGACTGCTAAAAGAGTCTTCTGGGTCAACACGATCGTTGCTCTTAATAGGAGCTACGAAGTAATAGCGATTAGAGAAGAAATATCTTACATATTGGTAGAGCTGTTTGACAGCTATTACTTTAATAAAAGAACTGTTTTGATCTAAAGGATAAGCATGGTTTGAATTTAAAGTAATATTATTTGGAAAATCTATATTAGTATCTCTAGCTCTGCCTATATTCTCTAAGAATGGATCTCCTGCATGAGAATTACCAGTAAAAAGACTTTCATCATCGTAGACAGTTCGACCTACTGAGACCTTTGTAGGAATGATGATGGTACTTACTTCTTTCCCTTGGCTAACAATATTTTTTCCACTGTAAAAGTAAGCTTTATTCTTGGGCTTTAGTACGTATACATTGGTAATATAATCTGAACGATTTGATCTTGGATGTTTAGGTAGATGTCTACCTGTTGCTTCGTAATGAACTTTATCCTGAAGTTTTAATTGTGATTTTTTTGCCTGTGGTAAAAGAATAAAAGGAATAACAATAGCTACTACAAGCATTAAATAACCAATAGCAATAATATATTTATTTGCTATTGTTTCTCTCTTTTCTTCTTCTTCAGCAGTTAAATAATTTTTCTTGCTTTTTTCTTTTGATGGAAATATTTTATAATTTTTCATTTTTACACTCTCATTTTCATTAAATATAAATTCTTATGTTCAACGAAAAATATATCAAACTGAAAAATATTTTCAGGAAAAGTCAATAATGCAAAAAATTATGAATGATGTATTATTGAATAAGTCGATAGAAATCTAAACAAAAATGAGGTAAAACTATGAAGTCTAATCAAATTAGTGTAATCTTGGTTCACACAGCACCATTCTTAGTTGAGTATAAGTCAATTAATAATGATATTGATACTTTTCAGAAAGAAATCAATTGTAATTTTTTTGATGTTAAGTCATTCACCATCAATGATAAAAAATATAGCTTTTACTACGATGAATCAGGATTGTACACTAAAAAGACAGTTCCTTCATTGATTAACAAAAATGGTGATATTCTGTTAGTCAATAACTTCTTCATTTGCAAGGAAAAGCAAACAGAAGAAGGGAAAATAGCTTCAAGCTTAACTGCTGATGAAGCTAAGGCTATCATGTCATCACATTTTTACAATTTAAATACAACTGATGGAGTTATCAAAGTAATGATGATTTAAAGAAGAAGGCTATTGAGAAGGGATCCTCAATAGCTTTTCTTTTGCTTTTAACTAGGTGGTGTCTTTTCCGAGGAAAGACACCACCTTCTTTCTTCGGAAACGTTGATATATCAAGGAGTAAAACTGTATTTTAAAATTGATGGTGTTAAAATATAAATAAAACATAAAAAGACACCATAGGTGTTGAAGCCTGTGGATAACTTCTGAAAAAGTACTAAATAAATAGTCAAAATAAAGTGTGCTGAGAGAGCAATTCTAAGGCAAAGTTCATATAAACAAATTGATAACTAATCATATAAGGCCGTAGAATGTTAATCTCCGAAAGTGCTAATTTTAAAGCAAAAAGGATAAAAAATGAGTAATAAAACTAAAATTGTAAAACCAATTAAAGATGCGTGGGTTTTAAAAAGCGTGCAAGATTCGCTAAAAAAAGATTTTGATACTGGTATGAGAAACTTTACAATTTTTCAAGTAGGTAAGGCAACATTGTTAAGAGTAAGTGATGTTCTGAAACTAAAAAAATCAGATGTCTATGATTATGATGGCCAAATCAAACGAAATGCTTATACGATTGATAAGAAAACAAAAAAACATAATGTCTTATACTTAAAACCTGTTGTCAAAGATTTAGAAAATTATTATGTTTGGCTTCAAGAATGGCAAAGCAAACATCCCCAACAACAGGTATTTACAAGTCAGTGGCTTTTTCCTTCTTTTACTAGACCAGAAAAGCATATTGATCGTAAACGTTACTATCGGATAATGTACAAAGTTGGTCAAAAATTAAACATCCCTTATTTAGGGACTCATACTATGAGAAAGACAGGTGCCTTTAAAGTGTATGAACAAACAAACCACAATATCGGTTTGGTGATGAAGCTTTTAAATCATTCATCTGAGGAAGTAACTTTAGCTTATTTAGGTTTAGACCAAGAAACACGTGAACATATTCTTGATACGATCAATTTTGATTAGAATTGAGCAAAGAAAAAATAAAGGTGAAATTTTGCTATGCTCTGATTAACAAGAAAGGACGTAGCAAAGAAATGAGAATACTAGATGTTGCTTGTGGTTCCAAGATGTTTTGGTATCAAAACCATGAACCTCATACTACCTACATGGATATAAGAGATATTGAAAAAGCGATCTTAGATCGAGGTAAGGAAAGAAAAATCAAAGTACATCCTGATATAATTGGCGATTTTAGAAATATTCCCTTTGAAGATAATACCTTTGATTTAGTTGTATTCGACCCTCCGCACTTAAAATATGGTGGATCAAACTCATGGCTTGTTATTAAGTACGGTAAGTTAGATAAAGACCATTGGCAGGAAGATCTTTCAAGAGGCTTTCATGAATGCCTTAGAGTACTTAAGCCCAATGGCACTCTACTTTTTAAATGGAATGACGATCAAATTAAGTTTTCAGAAGTAATTAAAGCTTTTGGACAACTACCAATTTTCGGTGACAAAAGATCTAAAACCAAATGGTCAGTATTTATTAAAACTATATAATGAGGAAAGGAAGTGAATATTTAATGATGAGTGTGGTCAATGTGGGCCAGAATCCTAAACAATTATCATCAAGAAAACGATCGCCGCATGTTAATGATATGAAGTTAATTATGAAAATTATTACTTTTAAATCTTCAGGATTTTACACTTTAGGATTACGAGCAAAAATCAAGTTTGAATATTACTTTATGGATGAGCTAGATGAAATGTAGAGCTAAGTGAAAATTCTAGTGAATAAAGGAGTTGCGTTTTTACGTAGCTCCTTTTTTTACATAGAAATAGCATATTTAGAGTAATAGAGAAAATCAGAAATAACAAAATGAATAAGCTAAACTTCTAATCAAGGATGGAAGAAAAAGTATGAAAATTAAAATTGCTGAAAATTTTGTTATTAAAGTACCAAGATTCACTGATGATTTAAACTACTTGAAAAAACTATATAAATTAAATTTCGGTATGTTTAAATTTGAAAGTGAAGACTACAAAAATCTGAGCGAAAAAATCACGTATGTTGTTGAAGAATTAGCAACTAAGACTATTCCAAAGCTAATCAAACAATACAAAAGCGGGAAAGACGAAGAAGTATATTCGTCTACCTATATATCTAATGCCGTAATATATAGTATCCGTCTCATGGACAATGAAAATTTACGTGGTTCATTTGCTAAATTAGACAATTTACCTAAAATCGAGGATAAACGTAGAACATGGCAGAATTATTACGATGAAAAAAGACGCTACCAAAGACTTTATCATAATAAAAAGAATTTTGATTATATTAAGCGTTTAAATTATGTTAATAAGAGAATTAATTATTTTCAAAATGTCAAAAGTGATGCTAAAGCAGAAATTGATTTCTTGAATGATAAATTGCAATATTTGTTAGATTTAGAGAATAAGCTAACAAAAGGTACCAAATTCGGTGATATAAGCTTTTTGTATGATATTTTGCTCAATGAAAGCAAAACTGAATTTGAAGATGCTATTAAAGGTTATGTCTTCCAGGAGTATATTGAATTAGAATCTCGAGTAAAAAAAGATATAAAAGAAATGCAGAGTGAAGACAAATTAGCTAGTCCACTTGAGAAGTTTGTTGACGAAAAGAAATTACTAGAACTAATTATCAAAAGTACCAAAAGTACAGAAAGTCTTGACCGTATTTGTGCTTATATGTCTGACCTTGAAATTTTAGATCCAAGAAATTTAACTCAAGTAATTGATTCTAATACTTATTTGATTGAACATCCTGTACTGTTAGAAGAATATTGTGACCTTAGAAACGATATAAATGCTGTTTTAAATACTCTAAACGATAACGAAGAGAACACGATACGATTACGATATTTGATTCCCAGAACGGAAAATGAAGATAAAAATAAAAGAAATTATAAGAAAAATGACGGTACTGTACGAACTTATAGAGAAATAGGACTAATCTTTGGTTTATCGGCTAACCGAATAAGAGAAATTTTAGCTAAAGGGTTTCGCAAGTTGTGGCATCCAACGAGATCTGATATTATACGACCATATTTGTCCATGAATATAGCAGATGAAATAAATGAGGTAAGGGATGAACATAACATATTACCAATGAACTGGAAAAAGTAAATATATTGCATTATGGAGCTAACCCTTTGTAAACATGATATTGATGCTATCGTAAAACCATAATTGATAAAAAATGAGGTTATATTATGGTAGAAAAAATTTTTGAAGTTAAAACACTTTTTCCAGTAGATGCAGACATAGATGGTAACGAAAGAACTACCACTAAACGAGTAGTAGAAGTATTAGAAGCCAGCCCAGAAGATGTCGTTAACTTGTATAACAGTTATTTAGAGGGAGATTACAAGGTCAGCATTAGTTTTATCCCCCCTGCCAAGCAGGAACAAAAAGAAAATGCAGATCATGCCGATGATAACAGCAAAGAAGCAGTGATTACACCTTTTGATGTAGGAAAAGCCCTAGACAAGCAAGGCATACCTTATCGTGCCACCTTAAAGATAAAAGACAAAGGTGACTACGAAGATATGATTAAAGTTATTCATTTAGTTGAAGCAGATGGCTTTAATTTAAATGTTTCAGTTACTCTTAAAATCAATGAAGATAGTCTAATTAATTTAGATGTTCCAGGAACATGGACTGAAAGAGAAAATGCAATTTTTAAGGTTAGTCCTAAAGCACATACCAATAAGGTAGAAGAACTTAAGAGTTTGTATGAAGCAATTAATCGAGCTGGTTATGAAGCAAAAATTGATATTAATCCTAAAGCGCCAGAAGCTAATAATATGGATGATGATAATGATACGTTTGCTAATCAACTATCTGCTTATCCATCTCACACTCTAGTTAAATTTTCACTTAGAAACAATGCTGATTAGAGGTGAAAAGATGCTAATTGAAAGACAATGGGCGATGCCTAATAAGAACACCTTTTTCATTAAGCCAATCCATGACCTTCTTAGCTGTGAAGTAGAGCAAAATAAAATTGTAGTTGATCCCTTTTCAAACGGTGAAAGAGAGTTTGGAACTTTAACTAATGATTTAAATCCTAATGTAGATTCAGACTATCATGAAGATGCATTACAGTTTTTGAAATCAATTCCTACGGGTAAGGCTGATATTGTACTATACGATCCACCGTACTCTACTAGACAAGTATCGGAAAGTTATCATAATTTTGGCTTTGAAGTTACACAAGCAGATACGCAAGCTTCTTGGCGGAGAAAACATTTGGACGAGATAGCTCGGATATTAAAACCCAATGGCAAATGTATTTGCTTTGGGTGGAATTCAAATGGAATAGGGATAAAAAGAGGGTTTAATCTCTATCGAGTTTTGATAGTTGCACACGGTGGAAGCCACAATGATACATTAGTTACCTGCGAAATTAAAATAAATCAAAAATAATCATTATTATGTTAAATTAATGAGCCATAAAAAATGGCTCTTTTTTAATGCATTTTGAATAAAAAGGGATGCTGAGAGGACGATTCTAAGATCAAGTTCATAAAAAAGGCTGATAACTACTAATAAAGTGAGTTAAATATTAGGCAAGTTCAGAAATATCAAATAAACAGAAAATGCTCAATCTTGAGTAAACAAGAATTACACGTCTAAAAATGCTAAAGTTTTGGTATACGGAAAGGAAGTAAAAAATGAAAAAGCTAAATAAAAAAAGGCTTCACTCTATGAAAATAAAACAGAAAAAGAAAATAAAACAAGATTTGATAAATCGCAGTGATTATCACAACACAAGAGAAAAATTAAAATATTTTGACTTACTAAATAAGGAAATATTTGCTAAGGACAAAGTTTGGCTTTACCCTAAATTTTTAACATCAGATATTCCTAAAAAGTACAAAACGATTAATGAAGCTTGCCAAGAAAATGTAAAACAAGCTATGTTTGAATCAAGAAATTGGCATAAGCATGATACTCAAAATGAAGCAAGCAATAGAGATATACTAAAGCCATTTGTTCAAAATCATAAATCATTTAAATGGTTGGCAGTAGTATCAGATATTACATCTCCAGATCCTGAATCGCATAATAGTTTTATTCTTTTAGACCATATTCTATTGCTTAGCGATGAAAAGAAAATGAGCTGGTGCTACTTTACGCAATGGAGCCATGATATTGCAATTGACTATCATCTTTGGCTACCAGTGAATAATATTAAGTATTTTGGCAATAAAGACTATCAAGACATTGCTATTGGGGATGCTGTTGTAGGAGAGAGCTATGCTAAACGATATAGGACCAAGGGAAGAATACAATATGGCTTTGGCTTAACTAACATCTTGCACTGTGGTGTCATGAAAATGGATGCAACTGTTTCTGGTATACGTGGTGCTACCAGCATTAACCCTAGAATTATCTCTGATTATGATCGTGGCGATTTCTTAGTAGCAAAACTAGTTTATTCAGCAGTCTATAAGGCAAGCCTAAATCGTTACCGTAAAAAGACAATTGAGAATCTTAAGCATATTAATCTGACTATTGGCATAAAAATTATTAATTTTGAAAAAGAAAACTATCATTCACGCTTCACTGACGGTGATTTACTAGCTGAAAAATTTAAAGAAAAATCAGAGCAATTAAGTCAAAATATAGATGAGAACCAAACCAAGGACTTGCTTAACAGAGTTTATCCTAAAAGCAAATTACCTGCTTTTAGGATAAAAATGGATCACAAATTTCAATTTAATAATAAAAATAAATAAAAAGAATGCATTTCTTAAGTCAATGGTATTAAGTGAAAATGCATTCTTTATGCAATAAGAGCAAACAGTTAGGAGAAAGAACATAGAATACCGCCCCAGCTATTGATGAGGGGATGAATTTGGTCTTTCTCCTGCTTTTTTTGTTCATTCTCTGGACTTTTCCTGAATTAGCCTGTTTTTCCTGCTATCCTTAAATTATTAAGGAGGTGAAACTATGGCTTTTAAAACTAAGCTGGCCGAGCATGAGATTCAGCTTGGCACTAGACAATACCGCATCTATCCAGAAGGCGAAGAAATAGCTTGGATCTGGCAGTTGTTTGGAGCTAATCGTTTTGTCTGGAATCAATTTGTGGCTACCTTTGAGGCACGCTATGAGGCCAATCCTGAATTAAAGTTCCCAAAAATCGGTATTTTGAAGAGCTGGCTATCCTTAATGCGTAAAGAGTATGAATGGCTCGAGAAAGTTAACAGCACTTCTTTGCAATTTACAGTGGAGCGCTTTAGCGATGCCATGTGGACTTTTTTGACTAAAAAGCAGGTTAAGCAGGGCAAGCCGAGATTTAAAAGCCGTAAGTATTATCGCCAAACCGCAACGATTAAAAACGTTAAGTATCAAACCAGGGCTGGCGCTCAGGCTCAAATTGCAGTGCTTAGTCCGCACCATTTAAGAATTGGCAAAAAGAACGGCATCGTTATCAGAACCAGCTCTTTTATGCTCTGGTGGGAATTAAAAAGCCACGAAGCTCAAATAAATTGAGCGAACATTTTTGAATGAAGAGCAGAAGTCAGGCTGTTCGCAGAAAAACTCTAAACAAAGAGATCACCCATCTATTTGATGGGTGGTAGGTCATTTGTTACTAATAGCAGTAATATATTTATTTAGACCACCATATTGTTTAATGATTCTAGCAATTTCCCAGCGTTTTAATCTGCTTTGATTTACAAGTGACTTAATCGTAATGGGGCAATTATCAGAAGCATTAATGAGCTTTATAGTGGCATCTTCTAAGCAAGCAGAGCGTACCTGCCACTCCCATTCAGCTCGTGAAGGGATTCCTAGTTCTTTTCGATAATCTTCTACTTTATTCCAATACAGATAAATGGACGCAACAGGGACTCCTAGCCGCTTTAGTTCTTTCCAAGCAGGCAAATAATTCATGTTGCTATTCTCAAATACTTGTCTGGATTTATAAAGTATTTCTTCCTTGCTTACCCTAGATTGTGCGGAGCAAAAAGTAGCTTTAATACATGCTATTTCAAGAACTCCTTTCCAATCTCTTTTGAAACGATGAATAGCCGAAGCTGATCGTGGATAATCGACAGAGTGGGGAGGATATCCTAGCTCTTGAGCAAGCTGTTGTATTTCCGTGATGTAAATATCATCTGGGATCCATACATTACCGTGCGTTGGTTGATCTCCAAAATAAACGTAGAGTTTCTCAATACTTTGAAAATTAGTTCTAATAAAATCGTTTTCCGCTTTAGTAAAATCAAGACTAACTGGTAAGCGGTGCTTATTTGTTTTGATGATATCATATTTAGATAAAATATAATTCTTATCTAAGATCTTCTTAGTCATAAAATCGTTTCCTCCGATATTTCTATACAAAGAATACAAGAAAACGATTAAATATTGTTGATATTTCAAAAACAGAAGAAATGCTTGCTTTAAATTAAGTATATTGATAACAGTTTAGGTAAAATAGAGAAACTGAGAAATAGCGTTTTAAAAGGAATATTATTAAGATATGCAAAAATAATGAAAAAACTAAACAATAGGAGATAAAAATGGACTTAGAAGATTTATTATCTGTAATTAAAACCGATGAAAGTGGTTTTACAAATAAGATTGAAGATATCAAGGATCATTACTTGGTAAAAATTAAAATGAAGAAGTATATGTACGGTAATCAAAACACATTCTACGCATTATTTTCAAATGTAGATGATGATGATTCTGCAGATGATCTTGTTTATGCCAATATGCACATGAGCAGATATTACTTTAATGCGCATGTACTTGGAAGTAAAGATGAAAATGGCATTTTTAAACCACTAGTAGAAAGTGATTTTGAAGGTGATGAATATTCTGCTGATAGAAGTAGTCAACTTTACGTTAGAGATTTTGCTATCAAAACGGAGTGCATTGCTCACATTGAAATTGTAACGTACGGATGATAAGATATATTTCTTAACAGGCAGACACATAACCTACCCCTCCATCTATTTGATGGAGGGGTAGGTTATGAAAAAATGTAACTAGAATGCTGACAAGTAATAAAAATAAATCAAGGAGGATATTAATGGAAGAGGAGACCAATAATAAAGAAGAGCAATACGTATGTCCTGGTTTGATTTTTAATACGCATGATAAAAGAATAAATGACTTTTTTGTTAAAAAAAGATGGTTCTTATTTGTGATTTGCCTATGCTCAGGTGTTATAAGTGGTATGGCTTTACCAGTCAATACTCAATTTCGTGGCATAGCATTAATAGGTGTATGGCTTTTAGAAATACCAAGTTGGTTAATTTGGTTTACTACCATTGGCAGATTTAGACCTGATTTCTTTTGGGGACATTTGAATCCTAAATTATGTATGATGCATCCCATATCAGAACTTAAAAATCTTGTACAAGAACAACAAATACAAGAAGAAAAATTTCAACAGTCTAATAAGCGAGAGAAAAGCAAATTGGTTACTTTATTATTCCTTCAAATTGCAATTGTGTTGTGGATGAGTATTGTTCATCATGTGGATTTATATATGCTGATAGGTGCTGTGGGGTTATCAGGCTACAGTTTATTCTACTTATGGCTGCGCAACTTGTTTTCTAGCGTTGATATTGAATGGGGTAAATTCTCGAAATCAAACTAAATACTAAAAGAGCATACTAATCTAGTGTTAGAAATCATTAGTGATTAATATTAAAAGGGATGATATAAAGTGGATGCTACTGTGCAAAATATTGCAGATATAATTAATGGATTAACTGCTTTTGATGTCGATTATACTAATAATTCTGCTCGTCATTTAATCTTAGCCTCTCCAGGGATACAAGATGTTACAGTTATTGTTGATACAAAACCACTCACTGAATATAAACTGAAAGTCTATAGGGAGGATTCAATACAGTTTAAAAAGGTACAGGACAATTTTGTTAATGTTTCTGACGATGCTAGTAGTTTTTTTAGAGCTGCACAAATGTATTATTTAATACATTATATCGATTTATTAAAACTAGTCCATCTTGTAGATGATTCTCAACCACAGACCTTAAAAGAGTTAGCAAAAATAATAAATGATAAAGATTACTTATCGCATAAGTTACAATGCTTGAAAAACGGAAAAGTTAAACTGAATTATATAGAAGAGGACCTTAAGTACCAAACATTAAACTGGTTTAGTACATATCGTTCAGGCAATACAATGCTAGATCTTGATATTTACGTAACATCAATTAAGATGAATTTGAATAATTTTCTTTGCCTTTCAAATAATCATTTCGACGATATTGAGCTAAATCTTTCTACGATTCAATTATGTGAAATTTTCTGTTTTTTATTTGATTTTAAGTTCTTAGATAACTAGTTATTTATCTTGTTTACTAGCTATAAAAACAACCAAAAAAAGGCGCTTAGCGTCTTTTTTTCTGCCCGTAAGCTTGGTAAATTTTCTGTTTTTTGAGACTAGGATCTTTATAAGAAAATGTCATTTCTTATTTCTCTAAAAAAACATAATCATAAATATAGTTTCTGATATTATTTTCTAATTGCTGATAGGCAGGTATAAAGATATTAGTATATTAGTACCATTAGTCATATTCTTTCTAATTTGCTCCCAGCCAGCATCCCAACGAGTTAAACAGAACTCAGGGTAATCATCATTTAAAAATGTGACCAAAAATTTAACTGCAGAAGAAAAATATGATTTCGAAAAATCATTGAAAAAATTACTTAAAGCAACTAATGAATTGAATAAAAAAACATAATTAAAAGCTACCAGAAAAGGGTAGCTTTTAATTAATATACTCTTATTTGATTAAAGTTCTCTTTTAATAATAAAAAGTTATTACTCTAAAAGATGACATACATCTAAGATGAAGAATTAGATGGCGGTTACCACCTTAAAGAAATGACATACATCTAAGATATGGTTACTGGGTTAATCAATGGGCTAAGGGGTTACCACCTTAAAGAAACGACATACATCTAAGATAAGCCTGCTGATTATTCGACAGGCTTTTGCGGTTACCACCTTAAAGAAACGACATACATCTAAGATAGGTATTCTTTAATATCTATCTTAAAATATGACTTAAAAGTCGTTGTTATTGGATCTTAAATGATAATTAAATTATAGCATAGCTGATTAATAAGCCAAATTAATTTCGAAAAACTCTTCCCATATTTCCATTAGTTTTACTAAATAGTGCAGTTGCTAAAAATGGGAAAGAGGAGCAATAGCTGACTTGGACCCATCAAATGGAAAAGATAGCGGTTGATTCTGATGTAGAGCGTAAGTTTGCTAGTTGATTGGTAAAGTAGCTAATGAATTGAGCAAATTTGAGTAATAAAAGATAGATATTTCAGATAATCCTTTAAGGAACAGCATATTATTTTAGTTAAAAGATTATTTGTATAATACAACTCTTTAATTAAAGTTCTTCTTTTAATAAAAGAGTTTACATAATATTAGATATGTTATAAAAGATAGAGCATAAAAAAAGACTGCAAATCAGCAAGACTTACAGTCTTTTTGTCTTAGTACCACTTTTACATATCATGTATTGGATCGCGCAGCACTAAGCTAATTTACCAACCTGACTATTGAAGTAATTAACTTTAATAGTATAAAGATAATTATATCATGAATTAATTATCTTTTTAAAGCAGTCAAACTTGCTGTGTTATACTTAATGCGCAATGCATCGAAAATATTTACATGATGACGCTTGAAAAGTCGATGGTAAGGCTTTTTTATCTAAAATTATGATTGACGTCAACGATCACAACTATTGGTTTTTTTCCGTGTTTGAATTATAGCATTAATACTTATTCAATGAAGACATCAATAAAACAAAGTACATCTTGCCAATTATTTTACTCAAAACACCTCTCTTTTAAATTTTTACCAAACTCTTTTGTTAAAACACTAATTTTAATAAAAGAGTTATAGGCCCTCTTTTTCTTGAAAATTGAACATAAAAACAAAGATTATAGGCTTTTGATAAAATTTACTTAATTACTAATTTTCTGAAACTGTCAAATCTTTTGTGTAAATAGATCTTTCTCGTAAATTGATTTTTTAATTATTTATTTAATCAAAGTAGG
>NZ_CANBCQ010000025.1 GCF_947367125.1 uncultured Lactobacillus sp. | reverse complement strand
TGAGTTTATAACTCTCATGAGGTAGTAGTCATTGCTGAAGGATCAGCATGCGTACAGGCGACACGCCTGAAGCACGTCCTATTACTTACCACGATTCATATTGTACTAACCTCTTGAAAAAATAGCAAGTTAAATTGACTATAATCTTGCTTTTGTAATAATTCACCTATTCCCTATCCCAATACCATTCACACAAATCTAAAATAACAAAATGCCGTAATCCTAGACACAACAAGAAAAAGCGAGCATACGCCCGCTTTACTGTTTCTTTACTTTTTCTTAAATTTTACAACGATGTAACAAAATCAATTGAAAAAGTAATATTACTATACGATTTCTGTTAAAGGTCTAAGTGTGAACTCTACATCTTGCGATATTTTCTCCTGAGCCTTTTGACCAAGCTAATTAGTTGGTCAAGCAAGTCCAGATTAGTCTTGCTTAGCTGCAGGCTCAACTGCAGATTCTGCTGAATCATTAAAGATATCAGTAACAGTGCGTTCAATGTATGCAGCTGATTGAGGAGTGTGATAATATGCAACACCGTCTTTCTCGAATGCATTGGCTTCCGCAATCGTATTCATCGCACCGCGCACTTGATCCGCAGTTAGATTATCGACTGCATCCCCCAATGTAATACTAATTTTCTTCTTTTCTCCGTTCAAGAAAGTTAACTTCATAGTCTTAGTAGTTTTTGCCATCATTTCTCTCCTTATTTCCTATATTTATGTTCGTTAATTTATTCAGCTGCTGGCACAAGACGTGACTTCTGCACTAAGTATGCTTCATCAAATGAGTCTTCTTGCAAACTAGCAATTGCTTGACCCACCTTTTGCAACTCATCTGCCTTAGCGCCAGTCTTCACGTTCTTCAAATTGCGGGTCTTTTGCCCATTCTTATACTTCTTGTTGCCAAATACATATTGGATTGATTGTTCAGTTAATTCGTAATTCATGTTCTTCCTACCTCTTAATAATTAGTTAAAATTGAGTATTTTGTAATCAACCTGCCGGCCAGATGTCTTACACTATAACTAACGATTCAAAGTCACCAATTGGCTCAAATTCGTTAATATTTTTTTCTAAAAATAAGGAGAGTTGTATTATTATGAAGAAATTGGTCTTTTGGGGTGTTATTGCTGCGATGTTCATCTTAGGTGGAGGTGGCGCCGGTGCTTACATTAGCCATGCCAACACTCAAACGCACAATAATACTTCCTATAATAATTCCAATAAAAAGAACGCTGATCCTGACCAGCAAAAATCTAATAATTCTGATGCAGATTCTAACAAGGATAATTCTAGTCAGGATGATTCTGCCAAGTCATCATCTGATAAGGACAAAGAGCAATCCAAGACTTCCAGCTCATCCAGCAAGAAGTCAGATGATCAATCAAGTTCTTCATCTTCTTCAAGTGATGACCAGCAGAAACAATCATCTAGCAGCCAATCCAGCGCAGCTTCCTCAAGCAGCAGTCAATCGTCTGCCGCAAGTTCTAGCTCTGCTGCTAATGATGATAGTAAGTAATTGAACGAAAAAGGAGCCAATTTTTGGCTCTTTTTTGTTTGTGCTCACTGTATTCACAGTATATACTTAAATAATAAAATATTTTTAGCATAAGGAGGGCTTATCATGGTAGTCAAGGCTAGAAAACAAGGAAATTCAATAGTGCTTACCATTCCAAGTACTATCAAAGTTCCACTTAATACAGAATTCTCTGTTGATGTAAATAAAAACGGTGATATTGTATACAAAAGAATTGCTAAAAACAATTATGATTTATGGTCAGACCCCGCTTATGACGATTATGATTATGATACTGAAATAAAGCGAGAATACCAAGAATTAGGATACAATCCTAGAGAAGTCAAACCTGTCGGAAAGGAACTAGCAAATGAGAAGGATTGATGTCCATCAAGGTGACATAATAATGATCGATGCTGAACCACATGCTGGTCACGAAATGGGTGGACATGATCCTGAAAAAGGAAATATTCGTAGACGCTATTTAGTAGTTAGCAGACATGCTTACACTAAAAAGTCTGGATTAGTAATAGGACTAGCAATTACTCATAACCATATTACAGATGATCCATTTAGATTCTATGTGCTAGATTATGCTAGTCACACAAATGGAGATGCATTATTATTTCAAATGCTATCGTATGATTTCATTGCCCGTCATGGAAAAATAATCGGCCACATAAAAGAATCAACAGAATTCGATAATTTACTCCAACAAGTAAGAAATATTTTTTCAAAAGAATAATTACTTAAATTATCATCCATCAACCAATCCAGCGCAGCTTCCTCAAGCAGCAGTCAATCATCTGCCGCAAGTTCTAGCTCCGATGATGACGAGAAGTAAAAAATAGCCGTTACTCACATTGAGTAGCGGCTATTTTCATTAGACCTAGGCTTCTTTCATCATTTGTTCAATTTGATCCCGGGAAACAGAATCATGGTAGTCTTCTGTCAGATCCTCCAAAGTTTTGGAATCTGATACACCATAGCTTCGGTTACGACGAATGATCTTCTTAATTGCATTCACTGTTGCACTTAAAATTCCTTTTTCTTCACCGTATTCACGCTCTTCAGCTAGCTTAGTCTCATAGTCCATAATAGTATCCCTCCAAATTGGATCTGCGTTCATTTCTGTGATTTTCTGTCGAATTTTTTCAATAATTCTAGCCCCAATTAAGTTCATCATACTTTGCTTGAATGAAATCTCTAAACAAAGGTAAGGTAAAACCGACCTTTCCCCTAATTATTGGCTTAATTAGATCATATTTAATTAATTTTGCACGATAGCTATTAACATACTGCTTACTTTTTTGCATAGTCCTAATAATTGAACTAATACTATTATCTTGCGCCATAGCGTACAAAAATTGAAAATCCACATCCGTTAATTCATGAGCAATTACATCATACGCTTGGTTGAAAAGTACATCACGGAATCTAAGTTTAGTATATTCCAAAGCTTTTTCAAACGTCATCTTTTGACTCAAATTTTCATACATCAAATCTCCGATCAATTGAAATGCATAAGCATAGCCTTTTGACATATCTGCCAAAATTTCTGCTTGCTTAGCTGTTATGTCTAATACATCCATGTAAGTTCTGGCAATTGACGACGCAAATAGTTTAGAGACGTGAAACCTATCCGCCCGAACCAAGAAGGTTAAATTATGTGTGCCTGATAGTTCCGCCACTTCACTTAATAGTCCGGTCATAATCACTGAAACTTGATAGTTATTTAGGCTCCAGTCGTTGAATTCCTCAGCCAATTTTTGAATTGTGGGTGTATTTGACACTTCATCAATACAAAATGCAACACGAATCCCCACTTTGTTCAAAGCTTTAAGAATCTTGTTAATTTCTACTTTATAATATATTTCATCATGCTTTTCATTTGCTTCAGTGAAATCTACTGATACAAAAGGAACTTTAATAGAAATTGATGGCGTCCATTTTTTGATTTTATCTAGCATAGGCACTAGCTTGATATACATCATTCGAAAAAGATCATCAGAATTGTGCAAAGTGACTACCATAGTATCTTTATATTTTTTTAGTTCTTTACCCACTTTGTTCATAAAAACTGTTTTTCCTGAACCTCGTACCCCTGTAATAAAGAGAGAATAAGTTGGATGTTTCTTGAGACGATGGGCTCTTTGAGCAAATTTAACTGCATCATCATTAAAATCAAGATATAGCTCTGGGATCCCGCCAAATTCAGCATCAAAAGGATTTTCATTATACATATTTTTCCTCATTTTACTTCATTTTACTTTTTACATTTATATTTTACTTCATTTTACTCCATTTTACTAATCAAAACTGACTTCTATACTTTTGCATCTCTCAACCACTTCTATTTGCTTTTATTTGTAGAAGTCTGTAAAATTATTATTGACTTTGTATCTATTTATTTATAAATAAAGGGGTAACAACTTTGACTGAAGAAGAAAAGAACGCTCAAGCTCAAGCTGATAAAGAAAATGAAGAAAACGACGACCTTAAAGTCGTAATGCCAGAAGCTAACAGGACTACTATGCCACAGGAAGAATTCAAAGAACAACCTGATTACTTAAAGGTCTTCGCTAACTTCTACATCGCTGAATTCGATGAAGACGATCTTGAAGTTATCAACCTTTACGATGAAAATCACAACATGGTTGATATCAATCGCTATGTTTTAAACAACATCCACTTCCCACGCAAGAAGTTGGTTGATCATGTGTTACAATACCACGACTACAACTTTAAGGACTTGCTTAAGACCATGGAAGAAAAGACTGGTGTTAAGCCAGAAGAAATGCTTACTTATGAAGCATGGGAAAAATGGGACGAAGACCAACGTACTAAGATTCCTTCATCACTTTCATAATTTATATCAAAAAGCTCCCGATTGGGAGCCTTTTATTTTTGTTTCAAAGGTGTTCGATATAACTGACAAAAAATGCAAATTTTGTCAGTTATATCGAACACCCTTAATAAACAAAGCCCGATTTCATCACACTTACCTCCCTCTTTTTACAATTTCTAATAAATCTAGCTTGCATTGTCCAGCAAAATAGACGAAAATAGGTACAACAAGGGAAAATGTCATAGTGGCATTTTCTTTTTTTGTTAAAGCTACAATTTATTTGTGGGAGATTTTTATAAATGAATAATAAGTCAAAACGTATGAGCGCGGCTGGCTTGCTAATCGCCATTGGGATTGTTTATGGTGATATTGGTACTAGTCCACTTTATGTTATGAAGTCGATTGTTGAAGGCAACGGCGGGATCGGAAATGTAAACCGTGATTTTATCGTGGGTTCTATTTCCCTAGTTCTTTGGACTGTAACCCTGCTTACCACTTTGCAAACAGTGCTGATTGCCCTAAAGGCTACCAACCATGGTGAAGGTGGTATCTTTGCCCTCTATACCTTGGTTAGAAAGCGTGCTAAATGGCTAGTTTTGCCAGCCTTAATTGGTGGGGCCGCAATCTTAGCCGATGGTACTTTAACGCCAGCTGTTACTGTAACAACTGCGATTGAAGGGTTAAAAGGGCTCCAATTCGGCGGCAATGTTCCTGTTTCCACTCAAGAGATGGTCATCCTCATCACGGTAGTAATCCTGCTGATTCTGTTCTCAATTCAAAGAATGGGAACTAGCATCATTGGTAAAGCTTTTGGTCCGATCATGTTTGTTTGGTTCGCCTTCTTAGGACTCATGGGGATCATCAACATGGCTGGTGACTGGTCAATTTTAGAAGCCATCAATCCAGTTTATGCTATTAAGCTCTTGTTCAGTCCTTACAACAAGGCCGGAATCTTTATCTTAGGATCAATCTTCTTGGCTACTACTGGTGCTGAAGCCTTGTATTCAGACGTCGGCCACGTTGGTAAGAGCAACATCATTGGTTCTTGGCCATTTGTCTTTGTTTGTTTATCACTCAACTACTTCGGTCAAGGAGTTTGGATTTTAAACAATCCAACCTTCCGTCCAGCTGACGGCGGTGTGCTTAATCCATTCTATGAAATGATTCCAATTAACATCAGATTGTTTGCCATTATTTTGGCTACTGTTGCTGCTGTTATTGCTTCACAAGCCTTGATCACTGGTTCCTTCACTTTAGTTGCTGAAGCCAGTGGACTTAAGTTCTTGCCAAGAATGAACATTGATTATCCATCAAATGAAAAAGGCCAGATCTACATTCCTTCAATTAACAAAGGAATCTGTCTTGCAACCATCGCCATTGTTTTATATTTCCAAACTTCGGCTCACATGGAAGCAGCCTATGGTCTTTCAATTACGATCTCAATGCTCGCAACGACTATTCTGCTTTATGAATGGTTAGTCCTTAAGAAAGTCCACATGGTTTGGAATTGGATCTTCTTGATCTTCTTCGGCGTTCTTGACATTATGTTCATGATTTCAAGTTTAACCAAGTTCACTCACGGTGGTTACGTATCACTATTCATCGCCGGTGTGATCGGCTTTGTTATGTATGTTTGGTACTACGGTAACAAGATCCGCGATAAACGTGAATCTAGAAATGCTTATGTTCGCTTAGATGAATATACTGATATGTTAACGAACTTAAGTCATGATGAAAATTATCCAACTTATGCCACTAACTTGGTTTACACGGCTAATGTTAAGTACAACAAGTTCATCAAACGTGAAATCTTGTACTCAATTTTGGACAAACGGCCTAAACGAGCTAAGGCATACTGGTTCGTCACAGTTAACGTAACCAACGAACCATTTACCGCTGAATATGCTGTTAACACTTACGGTACTAAGAACGTAATTAACATTCAGCTCTACCTCGGCTTTAAGAAGCAAACTAGTGTGAATGTCTACATTCGTCAGATCGTTCATGACTTAATTGCTGACGGGACAATTGAAGCCCAACCGCAAGAATACACTACTACCCCAGGTCGTGATGTTGGTGACTTTGCCTTCGTTATTGTTCAAGACGTAATTAGTCCGCAAACACAATTAGTTGGCTATGAAAAATGGCTTGTGGAAGCACGGGTTCGCTTGCAAAACTTGTCTTCTAACCCAGCTTCCTGGTTCGGCTTAGAATACGCCGATACCGTAATCGAGCGTGTACCATTAATCCTTGGTCAACCAAATCCATCTTACATTAAGCGGATTAAGCCAAAGGATTACTCGACAGCTAAAACTAAATAATTACTAAACTAAAAAAGACTCCCAACAGGGAGCCTTTTTTAGTGCAAAAAATTTATTAATGGGTAATAAGTTATAAAGGGCTGCAGTGTAGTAGTAGCACTGTAGTCATCTTTATTATAGGAGCCTATATGTAATTTAGCTAATTTTTATACCTGAATATTAATAAAAGTTACTACCAAATTACGACCCGTTTTTCAGGATCAAGCCACATGCCGTCTTTTTCAGTGACGCCAAATGCCTTGTAAAATTCTTCCTGACATTGTGATTGCACGTTGGCACGTTCTGGACCTGGAGCGTGTACATCGATAGATACTTGCGTCTTAATTGATTCTGGCAATTGTTTAGTTGCCCAAACGCGAGCGAAGTTTTCGAACAATTCCTTCATCTCGCCGCCTTCGCCCTTGTTAGCTTCAACTGCAGCAGTCAAACCACCTTGGTCGGCAATATTTTCTGAAACAATTTGCTTACCATTCAAGATTACAGGACCGTATTTAATGCCATCGAACAAATCAATTTCAGCTTGAGTTCTTTTCTTAAACTCAGCGAAGTCTTCATCAGTCCACCAATTCTTCATATTACCGAATTCATCGAATTGAGCACCGTTATTATCAAAGGCATGAGAAACTTCGTGTGCAATTACTACCCCAATACCACCATAGTTAGTAGCACGGCTTTGCTTTAAGTCGTAGAATGGCTTTTGCAAAATTGCTGCTGGGAAAGTTAAGTCGTTTCTTTGTGGATCGTAACATGCGTTAACCAAGTTACCTGGCATCAGCCATACAGTCCGATCAACATCTTGGTCCAACTTTTCAAGGTTGTACTTAATTTGTTCCCGGCCAAATTGAACTTCATTTTCATAAAGACTGGCAGTTGGATCAACTTGCAAGCGATCGTAAATTTCTTCAATCTTATCTGGATAACCAATCTTCAAGATCAAAGCCCGCAACTTAACAATAGCCTTGTCTTTGGTTGCTTGAGAAAGCCATGAATTTTCACGAATCCGCTTTTCATAAACGTCGAGCATCTTGTGAATCATGTCGGTAACGTCAGCCTTAGCTTCAGCACCAAAGTAAGTTTGACCATAGTAAACACCAACTACTTCACTAAAGTCGCTGTTAGCAATGTGATAAGCTTGCTTAATTCCAGTTGAAAGCTGTGGTTGACCGTATAAAGCTTGGCTGAATGGGAAGGCTGCTTCACGGAATTCTTGTGACAAAGTAGAAGCAACACCGTTAATAAACTTGACTAACATCCAAGCCTTAATCTCGTCAAAGTTTTCTTCATTCAATAATTCTTCAGCGTGATCCAAGTAACGTGGTTCAGTTGAAATTACCCGCTCTGGCTTCTTTGCAAACAAGCCATTCAAGAAGTAATCCATCTTGAAGGAGTCAAATTTTGCTTCAAAGTCAGCCAATGAAACTGGATTATAAGTTGCCGGATAATCAGCCCATTCTTCAGTTGACTTAACTACCTTAGCAATCTTAGCATCATACTTGATTGCTAAATCAGCGTAGTTTTCGGCTTCTTTTTCATCAAGACCAGCCATGGTCAATAACTTAACTGATTGCTTTTGCAAAACATCTAATAATTGCTTGGCAGCTGGTGTCTTGTAGGTTGTCGTATCAGGTAAGAATGTGCTTGGACCGCCAAAATTCAATGAGTGAACCTTGGTGTTCTTCATATCTGCTTCAACACTGAAATCAAATGGAACTGCAAAACCGTTCTTGTAAAAATCAGCTGCCTTCAAGTTAAAGTCATCGAAGTTGCGTAAATCCAAGATTTCATGCAAGTCGGCTTGAATAGGAGCAGCGCCATCGGTATTTCTCTTATCAAAGTCCTTAGCGATCTTGTAGAGTTCTACCGCCTTACTAAAGTTAGGAACATTTGGCAATTCCTTCTTGCCAGCTGCAAAATCCGCAAAGTCTTGCATTAAGTTCTTTTCAATATTTAAATCAATACCGTCAAATGAACTAGTTCTTGAACGGTCAGATGGAATCTTGGCATTTTCCAACCATTCTGAGTTAACCGCCAAGTACAAATTATCTTGTGGGCGAGCTGAAGTGTCAGCCTTAGTGATATCACCAGCACCACCACGTACATTAAAATGCATTAAATTACCTCCCTATTGGAAAAATTTTTTATATAAAAACATGATAGCATTATGAAAAAATTAAAGCTATCATGTTGTTTTTATTTTATGAATAATTTTATCTTTTTCTGCAGTTTAGCATGCATTGGGATTAGCATCACCAAGAGCAAAAAGATGCCAATTGCAGCTACGGCGAAGAATTGAATGTAGCCAAAGTCTTCAATGATTAAACCGCCAAATAACGGCCCTAGCGATCGACCAATTGAAGAAGCCGATAAGGTCAAACCTTGATACTTACCCTTACTCGAATCAGGCGACAAGTCATTAACGTAAGTTGGAATTGAAGGCATGGCTGTTGCCTCACCCAAGGTTAAAATGATCATCGACAAGGCAAAGTGCGCAAAATCTTTAGCAAAAATCAAAGTTACAAAAGAAATGGCAAACATCAAAGTGCCGAATAAAATTTGCCTAAACAAGCTCTTAAAAATCGTCACCCGACTTAAAATAGCCTGCACAACTACAATAATTCCGGCATTGATCGTCCATAACAGACTATACAAGTGAAATGGGATTCCTAGTGACACCATATAAACTGATAAATTAGATTCCCAGTTCATGTACATCAGCCAAATCACCGCAATCGTAATAAAGAAGCCGATTGACATGATCAAATTATACTTTGGCATCGGTTCAAAGGTCTTTTTCTCAGTTTGATCCTGGTTAGCCAGACGCTCTTTGTGAAATTGAATCATTGGCCGGTAGTTGATAATCGCATTGAGACATACCCCAACAAATAGCAGTCCAGCAATCACAAACAATAAGGTTACTGAATAATCATACAGATAACCAACGGCCAAGGTTCCGCAAACTACGCCCACATTTTGGGCAAAATAAATCATGTTAAAGACATAGCGGCCTGGCTTAGACTTAATACTCGTAGCAATCGAATTGATCAAAGCCCCATTCCAGCCACCTAAAAAGCCAGTTAAGGTCATCCATAGCCAATAGATCGGCCAACTATGATTTAAGGCCATGCCAAATAAAACTGCTGCGTCTAAAGCTGCACCTGCAATCAGCAAGGCATATGGATCAAAGTGGTCATAGCACCAGCCTGAAATAAATGAGCCAATCATATTCGCAACACAGTTGAATAGCAAAACGACCCCAACTAAGGCTAATGAAACGCCAAGATGGTCGTGCAGATATACTGAAGTTAAGGGCCAAATGAAACTGGAACCCAACCAGGTTAATAGTTCACCTAGCAATAGCCAGTGCAATTTAATTTCATCAGTAGGTTGTTTTCCATGTGCTGTGCGCATCTTTTCTCTTCCCTTCTTTTTGTTTTCATTCTTTCAATCTAGTCTAGCAAGAATTGTGATTTTTTGCACGAGGGTAAAAGAAAAAGCCGCATCCCTCACGGATGCAGCTTTAATTATAAGACAGCTTAATTAATTATTCTTCTTTTTACGATCAGCTAAGCCAAACAAACCTAAGCTTGCTAGTAACATCCCAATTACTCCAAGAACGGTAGTATTTTCACTACCAGTTTGCGGTAAAGTTGCAGGATGAGCCACAGCTTTTTTGCCTTGTTCGACATTAGTTTGCACTAATTTTGGTACTCTAGTTGCCTTGGGCTTAACTGTATTAACTGGCGTTACCTTAGCCCCTTGTTTAGCAATAGTTTTAGCCTTGTTAGCTTTTGCTTCATTAGTTGCCTTCTTTTGTCCGTGTACTGGAGCAATCATTTAAATTGTTCTTTTTTCTTCAGTCCAACTTCTAATTTCGGTTACATCTTGCGCGACTTCTAAACAACCCAGGTACTTATTATTTTTATCACGCACCGCGTAATAACGCAAATAAAGGCAGCGCCCCATTTTATGCGGCGTAAAGTGGAACTCATATTTATCGATTTCACCAGCATGGAATCGGGCAAAAATCTTTTTAATTAACGGTCGACTTTTAGCTGTGTGACAAGAAAAGACGTTATTGCCTAAAGCATTGCGTGAATGAGGGTAAATAGCCGCGCCACCGCCAAAATAAGCCACCTTATCATTTTCATCAATAAAAGTCAGCGCAAAAGGCAGCAAGTCTAAAATGGCATTTAACTGCACTAAATTTAGCTTTCCTTCTGCAAAATTGATAAAGAATGCGGACAAATTAGCAACTTCTACTGGACCGGCCGCTTTTTTGGCTTCCTTAGGCTTCCAATTCATTGGCTTACGAATCAAAGTGTAACCGATTTGTCCTTCTTCACACTTAACGTTATACCAGTCAGCTTGATCAGCTACCTCATCAATCATCGGAATCATGATGTTTTCTTCTTTAAAGATCATCTCTAGCACTTCATGACTAGCCTTTTTGATTGCTTCAGCTAATTTGTCTCGATCAAATTTTTCGGCATTAGCGATTTTCAATGCCTTGTTAATCAAGCCGCGAATATCATCATCAACGCCCCACATTACTTCAGGCGGAGCCGTAATACCGTATTTATTCATTAACGGAAAAAGTGATGTTTCTTTACGGCGATAATGTTTATCGATCGTGACTAAATCACTTAATTCCTGGCGAATCTTTTTCAGAGTATCTTGTCCTGCCTCATACTTTTCTAAATCTGGCAAAAGCGCGTCATTGATCAAGGACTTTAAGACCATATTCTCTAACTTAATTGTATGTACGGGATGACCGGGCACAGAAAAATCGGGATTTTCCACATTTTCCTTGATATTACCCTTAAAAACATCGGCATGAACATTGCACAGATATTGAATATCTGCCGGATTCAGTCCCTGCTTAATTAATTCACGCTCTGCAGCTGTAATTTCAGCTACATCAACTTGATCAAATTCTTCTTGAAACATTTTCTTAGCGGTCGCAAAGTCGCCACCATCTTGGATGTAATGCAAAATCTTTAAAATTGCATCCTGTCGTTTTTTATCAGTCATTGATTACTTTATATCCTTTATCTTCAAATGCTTGTTTTACTTTGGCCAAATCAATTTTCATTGCCTGGGCGCCTAACGGAATCGTCATTACTCGGCCAACCGTATTTAACAAACCCGGGATCTTAATTCGGGTGAAGCCACAATCATACATAATTTGGACAAAATCAGGGTATTTATCAGCCATTTTCTTAATTGGCATGGAGAAATCGATAATCTTCTCATTTACCGGCTCTGCGGTTTTAATTTGCTCACCATGGTTAGTTACACCTAACTGCTTTTTGGCCGCTTGAGATAGTCGCTCTGTCGTCCAAACGGGGTACCAGACTAACTTAATCTCGCAAGACGTAATTCCCGCAACCGAAAGGACAGCTTTTTGAATCTGTTTTTGTAAATAATCAGACAAAGGACAACCCATCACGGTCAAAGTCATCTTAATTGTGGCTTTTTCACCTTCAATATCAATGCCATAGATCAAACCCAAGTTCACCACATCAACCTGCAATTCTGGATCAATCACTTTAGTTAATGCGGTCATAATTTGGTCAACTTGTTTAATATTTTCTTCTTTCATTTTTCCACCTAGCAAAAAAGTCTGGAAAATTCTTCCAGACTTTAGTTTAACTTACTTCTGCAATTTATCCCAGATGACTACCTTGCCCGCCTTAAGCGACTTAGGAACATCGATAATGCGTTGATTGCTTGAGCCTCTGAATTGCAAGGTCAAATCCTTCAAATCATTCATAAAGCGCCCATCAACCAGGATATCAATTTTGGAGAGCATTTCTTTTTTATCGGGTGTTTCTTTTTGCAATTCATCCCAGGTATAACCTGACCAAGACCAAATATCTTTACTATGACCAAATTCACGGCGAATCCGATTAATAATCTTTAAGCAAACCCAAGTATTCAAAAATGGTTCACCGCCTAATAAGGTTAGCCCCTGAACATAAGATTGGCTTAAATCCTGAATAATGCGATCTTCCAACTCTTGCGTATAAGGAAAACCATAATTAAAGTTTTGAGCCGCTAAATTGTAGCAGCCGGGACAATCAAACAAACATCCCGAAACATAAAGACTACATCTGACTCCTTCACCATCGACAAAGTTAAATGGCTTATAATCCGCAATTTTATGTTTAGAATAATCCTCCGTCTTCCATTCTTGTGGCTTAGGATTTTTCGGCTTGCGGTGCATCCGTTTTAATTCGCGCTGGTGGTCTAGTTGCGGCTTATATTGGTCCGGATCCACAAACATGGTATCTCCACCCATATTAACCTTGATCAAATTGCTGCGAATATCTGGCCCTTCTTGTGTATTTTTATCTTTTTCAGGCATTAATACTCACCGTTTTTCACTTCTTCTTCGGTTGCTAAACTGTCTTCTAAACCAAAGTCCATGTGCTTAACGCGGTGCACAATTTCTTCATGACGACCATGAACCATTGGTCGCTTCAATGGGTTACCCAAGTAACCACATGTCCGCTTAACACAATCACAAGTAGCCGGATCATGATTACCACACTTAGGACATTCAAAGCCTTTAGCAGTCGACTTAAATTCACCGGCAAAACCACACTTGTAGCATTTATCAATTGGCGTATTAGTGCCAAGATAACCAACCTTGTCATAAGCCCAGTCCCAAACAGCCTCAAGTGCTGCAGGATTTTGCTTCAAGTTAGGATACTCACAGTAATGAATAAAGCCACCAGCTGCATAGTATGGATATGGTGCTTCAAACGTTAATTTTTCAAATGGTGTTGGGTGTTTGCGAACATCGTAGTGGAATGAGTTAGTGTAGTATTCCTTATCGGTAATATCTTTTACCTTGCCGAACTTAGCCGTATCTAACCGGCAGAAGCGATCCGTCAAACTTTCACTTGGCGTTGAGTACAGGCTGTAGTGCCAGTGATATGGATCTTCTTTTTCCCACTTAGCACACAAATCGTGCATTTTCTTCACAATCTCAATTGTAAAATCATGTGCTTCTTCATTGTGTTCCCAATCAGGACCATAAAAGACGGTCCCTACTTCATACAAGCCAATGTAGCCTAAAGAAATCGTAGCTCGGCCATTCTTGAACAGCTGGTTTACATCATCGCCAGGCTTAAGCCGCTTGCCAAAAACGCCATATTGATACATAATCGGCGCATTTTCTGGCTTAGCTTGAATAGCACGACGGCCTTTAAAGGCAAGAGCTTGGTGACAAGTACGCATTCTCGTGTTAAAAATTTGCCAGAATAATTCTTTGTCGCCATGACTTTCCATTGCAATTCTAGGCAGGTTAACGGTTACTACACCTAAGTTCATTCTGCCCGAATTAACTTCGCGACCATTTTCATCTTTCCAACCTTGTAAAAATGAACGACAACCCATTGGTGCCTTAAAGGAACCGGTAATCTTCTTGATCGTGTCGTACATTAAGACATCAGGGTACATCCGCTTAGTTGAACATTGAATTGCCAATTGCTTAACGTCATAGTTAGGATCACCAGGATGCAAGTTCAAGCCCTTTTTAATAGTGAAAACTAGCTTAGGGAAAATCGCCGTTCTCCGTTCTCTACCTAAACCCTTGATTCTAATGCGCAAAATATCTTTTTGAATTTCTTTTTCAATCCAAGAAGTACCTAAGCCAAAGCCCAAAGTGGTAAATGGTGTTTGTCCTTGACTAGAAAACATGGTATTGATTTCATATTCTAGTCCTTGCATCGCATCATAGATGTCTTTCTTGGTTTGCTTTCTTGCATATTGCTCTACCTTTTCAGAATCATCAATAAACTCAGCAGCATCCTTTAAGTGCTTTTGATAATTCTTTTCGGCAAAAGGAGCCAAAACTTCATCAGCCCGGTCAAAAGAACAACCACCATATTGGCTAGAAGCTACATTAGTAATAATTTGCGTAACTTGGTGGGTCGCTACATTGATCGAGTTAGGACTAGTCATGTAGGCATTACCGATCTTAAAGCCGTTAGTCAACATATCCTTAAAGTCAATCAAGCAACAATTAGTCATTGGTGAAAGTGGCGTGTAGTCCAAATCATGCCAGTGAATATCGCCGCGCAAATGAGCCTTAGCAATATGTTGTGGTATCATGGTCAACCCTACTGTTTTGCCCACAGTCCCCGCAGTCAAATCACGCTGCGTGCTAAAAACTTCACTATCTTTGTTAGCATTTTCGTTAACAATCGTTGGGTCGCCGTGAACCATCCGTTCAAGCCGGGCACGCGTATCTGTTTGCTTAATCCATTCTTCTTCATCATGCTTGCGGTATTGTACATAAGCTTTGGCTTCATCCAAGTAGCCTAATTCATTCAAGCTATCTTTAAAAGCCTGCGCTACATCTTGTGCCTTTACCTCTTCAGCAGTATCAAGTTTAGCAACGATTTTCTCAACTACGGCAGGTGCTATATCATCCAAGTCAAGGTTATGTAAAACCATGTTAAGTTTAAAAACTGCAAAAGGATACTTTGATCCATCTCGCTTAACGAAGGTTTTAGGTGTGTTTAATTTGGTTACGCTTTGTTGGTTAAATTCTTCTTTTAGCATTTCGATCACTCCAAATATCGTGTCTTAATCATAGCATAAAACGCAACATCTTGTATTCTGTTCAAATATAGATGAATATATCTTGTATTAACCAAAAAGCGATGACAATGGGAAAATCGTCTAACAAATTTTATTTTGAAAAAATTTAGGCAAAAAAAGAACCACATTGCTGCAGTTCTTTTTGAAAATTATTTATTTAATTTTTTATTTTCTTCATCAAAGATCTTACCCTTGTTAACTTCGTAGTAAGTCTTGTAACGCTTGAAGTAATTATGGAACATGTACTTCATCAATAACCAACGCTTAAAGTTCTTGTCCTTATCATAAAAGACAGTCGTACCATAACGACCTTCACGGATAAGTTCATCCGCGGTTTCTTTGTAGTCGTTGTCATAAGCGTAGTCATTAAAAATCTTCTTAGGTACACCTAACCAAAGCTTGTACTTAGATTCGAGCTTGTTGCCGTAAACAGTTTTCTTATCCTTAAGTGCATCTTCAACATAGTCATCGATGTACCACTTAGCCAAGTTGTAACCATTCAAAGTTACATAGAAACTTGAACGACCTTGACGCAAGTTAATTTCAAAAAATTTGAATTCACCATCACGTGGATCGTACTTAATATCGAAGTTAGCCATACCAGTGTAGTTCAACTTTTCAAGGAATTGTTGTACTTCTTCATACAATTTTTCATTGTATTCAGGCAAGATTGCCATGTAGTTACCAATTGATTGAGGAGTTGGATCTTCCAAAAGTGGGTGACCTAAGCACATCATCTTAACTTGATGGTTCTTATCAACATAAGCGTTTAAGGTCCGCATATTAGAGTCATCGCCAGGGATAAAGTCTTGCAAAATAAGGTCGGCCTTGTAACCATGAGTATAAATCTTAGTTACGATATCTTTAAATTCAGCCTTATCTTGAATGGCAAAGGTTTTCTTTCGACCTTCAAATTGACACTTAAGCCATGAAACAGGATCTTCTGGCTTTAATTCTACTGGGAAAGCAAACGGAACATCTTCGTACTTACCTGACTTGTAATCATCCATGGTAATGATCTTAGTCTTTGGATAAGGCAAACCATATTCTTCGGCAATTTCATAGAAGCCTTCCTTGGAGATTAATTTTTCAAGCAAATCGTACTTGATGTAAGGTACGATGAAGACCTTTTTCAATTCATCTTGGTGCTTAGAAAGCAGTTCAGCGTAGCCATCACCACAAGCAATCAAGATGACTGGTTCTTCATGATCCTTGTATTCTTCCATCTTTTTGTGCATTACGTCCATAAAAGTTGGATCGCTACTGAAACCATGGTGCAATTCAACGTCAACAATGCTTGAATAACGAGTAGCAGCAAGTTGAACGTCAGCTAAAGCCTTCACCTTAATACCATATGCTTCATTAAATGAACGTGCCATACCATACACGTTGATATCACTACCGAGTAAGATCGGCGTAAATTTTTTACTCATTCTCAAAAAATCTCCCTAGAATTATAGTAATTTGCCTTGTGAAATTAGCTTAGCAACTTCAGGTTGCACGTGTTGATACTTCTTAACTGTATTTTCATAGTCAACAAAGAACAACTTGTACCAAACAAGGAAAGTGTAAATAGCCCAGATCTGACGACGGTGTGAGCCATCACCTTCATAGTTGTCATCAAGCAGCTTAATGATCTTCTTTTGGTCAAAAATATCATTAACGAATTCTTCTTCAAACAAACTACGTACTTGCTTGTAAAAACGTGGTTCCTTAAGCCATTGCTTGATTGGCGTTGGAAAACCTAACTTCGGTCTCTTAGCCCATTCATCTGGTAAAACTTTTTCTGAAGCTTTACGCAAAGCATACTTAGTATCATGACGGTTAACTAAGTACTTAGTTGGGATTGAGTTAGCTAATTCTGCAATCTTTTTATCAAGGTATGGTACACGAACTTCCAATGAGTGAGCCATTGAAATCTTGTCAGCCTTTTGTTCAATGTCATTAAGCATGAAGTGGTGCAAGTCAATATATTGCATCTGCTTAACGTTGTCAATGCCCTTAACCTTCTTGAAGTCCTTTTGATAGATACCGTTCACGGTTAACTTATTGCGGTAAGTAGGCTGCAAAATGCTGTTAGCATCCTTAGAAGTGAAGATAGTTGGATAATCCATATCATAGATCACTGATTGACCAACATAAAATTCACTTGGGTCAGCCAAGTTGGTGTACATATGTACCTTACCTGGGAAGTTAGGCATCTTCTTAATTTTATGTGCCAACTTCACGCGCTTCTTTTCAGGCAACTTCTTAAGTTCTGAAGTAAAGACCTTGATAATATCATTGTGCGTGTGCATCCCGTAGTTCACATAACCGGCAAACAATTCATCGGCACCTTCACCAGAAAGCGCAACAGTAACATGCTTACGCGCTAATTTACACAAATACCAAAGTGGGATGATTGATGGGTTAGCATCAGGTTCATCCATGTGGTATTGCATTTCTGGGAAGTCACGCATAGCTTCATCAGCATCAACCTTGTCGCTAAAGAATTTCCAGTGGTTAATGTCAGCCAAAGCCTTAGCCTTAGATGCTTCATCATAAGTTGAGTCATCAAAAGAAACTGAGAAGACGTCATCTGGATTAAGCAAACTAGTCAAATATGAAGAGTCAATCCCTTCTGATAAGAATGCTCCGACCTTAACATCAGCGTTACGGTATAAATCAACAGTTTCCTTCAAATCTTCATTAATTCTTTGCAAGGTTTCCTCAAAGGAAAGACTGTTTTCTTTATATTCAGCATCCCAGTATTGGTGGGTCTTCATCTCGCCATCTTTATATTCGAACCAATGACCGGCTGGAAAACGGTAAACGCCCTTAAAGAAGGTTTCTTCTAGGTCATTGTATTGGTTCATCAAATATGGCTTAACTGCTTCAACGTTTAATTCGCGCTTAAACTTTGGAAATTCCAAGAAACTCTTAAGTTCTGAACCAACAAGCAAGTGCCCATTTTGGTTACTGTAGTACATTGGCTTAATCCCAAAGAAGTCACGGGCACCATAAAGGGTCTTATTGTTGTCATCCCAAATAAGGAAGGCAAACATCCCGCGAACACGCTTAAGTAAGCCATCCATGCCCCATTCTTCATAGCCGTGCAATAATACTTCAGTATCGGCCTTAGTAGAAAAGACGTGACCTGCCTTAATTAATTCTTCTCTTAATGGTTTAAAGTTATAAATTTCCCCATTAAAAATAATTGCTCGAGTTTTATCTTCGTTATAAATAGGTTGACTGCCCCCACGAAGGTCAATAATCGACAATCTTCTAAAGCCAAGGGCAACTTCATCGTTAGTATAATAACCGTCAGAACTAGGTCCACGGTGTTTAATTGTAGCCATCATTTTACCAATAACAGCTTGTTTTTCATTTATCTTTGGATCATAAAATGCGACAATTCCGCACATAATTTAAATTCCCCTAAGTTCTCTCTAAATCTTAATATTTATGATATATTCGTTATTTTTGCTTTAACTTTTCTATTATAAGCTAAACACTTGTAATAGCCAAATGCCTTTACTATTCCTTAATCAAATAAAGTAAACTCGGCGTCTAGAAGCTGCACCATAACCAAAGGCTTGAATGCGATGCCGCTTTAAATCAACATTCACAATATAACCAGCAAATTCATTACTATGATCAATCTGGCGATCCAAATTTTTATTATATTTAGTCGTTAATGAATGATTTGGTCCCATTAAAGCAGAACAGTTAAACAAAATATACTGAATCCCATTAATGCGGTATTGATCTTCACGATGCCGGTGACCGCAAAAGTAAGCAACGATCCGAGCATTTTTGACATTAGTAAAATCAAAGTCGTTCGACAAGCGAAATTCAGCTGGGACACCGTCACTAGTATGCATCCGGCCGCGTTCGCGTTGGTTAAAGGCAACTAATAATTCATGAAGTGAGCGACCATTATACTTGAGTGCATTAGAACCTTTGCGATTGATTGGATTAGCATGGGACATTAAGATAATCTTCTTGTTAGACGAATTGGTCAAAATCTCAATAATTTCTTCAATTTGATCTTCCCGCACAGCTAACACAATCTTATTATCGTAACGCTTTTGTCCGCGATTATTCAATGTATATGGGACATCTGAGGTATTAACCGAAATTACTCGCACATCATCTAAGTCAAAATAAGCAACGCCATGTTGACGCGAAACATAGTGAATTCCTTGCTGGCGGTACATCTCAGGCCACATAATATTTTCAAATTCGTTTTCGGGAAATGACGCTTTTAAATCATGATGCTCGTCAAATTTATCGTTTTCATCATGATTGCCCTTAATACTCAAATATGGCACTGCAGTTGATCTAAAAGACTGGTTTATTTTAACTAATTCACTTTCACTAACTAGTCCCGCATCAGAGCCATCAATCCAATCACCTAAATGAGCCTTTAAATCTAATAAACCTGACTTATCTAGGTAAGAAAATTCCTGCACATGTTGCAGACCGTTAAAGCCATAAAAGTCACTGCTGTCTTTATCTTTAAAGTGCGTATCCGTAATTACGCCAATATTAACTGAATTGACACCAGAACGAATATGCTCTTTCACTTCTGCGGTGAAATTATCTAGGTAATTTTCAACCCAATAGCGCCGGCCAGTATTTTTATTATGAAAAGCGCGAAAGCGACCCAAATTTTCACTATATTTACGCACATATTCTGGTGCTAATTTGGTCGTGCTTTCTGGGCTAAGTGCTTGCCGCAATACACCATCTTCATCTTGATAAACGGTTAAAACATAATCCTTACCATGAGGTGTCCCATCAGCAGCCCCAACATGATATTCTCCAATAGTAGTGTATTTTTGCATCGGATCAAGCAATTCACTGTCTTTATTCATTGCTGAGCGTTTTTTTACGCCCATAATTCGATCAACTATTCCCTTGGTATGTTTAAACAAATTCATATTTTCGCCTCAAAAAAGCAAAAAAAGCCGGCCGCTTATCAGCCGACTCAAATAATTTATGCGTTATGTGCTAAAGCATATGCAGCAAGTCCAATTGATACTACGGCATCTTTAGATAATACTTCTTGTAAATCCTTAGCTGCAATTGCTTGAACTGCACCGATAACCTTTAAGCTGTAAGCAATTTCGCGGTAATCAGTAGTTGGGTCGTATAAATCATCTTCATATGGATTTTCATGATTGTAAGTCAAGTTAATTTCATCTTTGTCAACATAACCATCAACGTGGTTAGTTAAAATACGATCATGCAAATCAGTCAACTTACTATCCATTTTAATCAAAGTTAACTTATGATCACTTTCAGCTTCATAATATTGTTCTTCAGTCATATCGAAATAATCCTTGATTGGATTATTCAAAACACCCAAGTTATCGATTACTTTGTAAACAGCTTCAGCGTCAAAGTCTTGTTCGCCGTTTAAAATCTTGTCTTGTGATAAGGCTAAGTCATCAGCCAACATCATGGTATCTAATTTTTCCATATGATCCTCCTCAAAATTCAACCTTAATTATAGCAAAAAAACCTATTAAAGCCCTTATTTAACACATAAAAATATCTCAAAATTTTTGTGTAATAAAATTAACCAACAAAAAAGCGAAGATGTTTTATCTTCGCTTTTTCAATATTCAAATTTTGAAAACTAGACTAATTTCTTTCTGATCCAACCAGAAATCCAGTCAATGATCACCACCATAATGATGATTCCCAATAAGATGATCCCTACACGGTCCCATTGACGATATTGCAAAGCAATGATCAATGGATAACCAATACCACCGGCACCTACCAAACCAAGGATAGATGCAGAACGGATGGAAACATCAAAACGGTAAAGCGTATTGGAAATCAGGGCTGGCATTAAGTTAGGCAAAGTTGAAAACATAATAATATGGAACTTAGAACCACCAGCTGCAGCAACAGCTTCATTTGGTCCATCATCCAAGTTTTCAATTGCTTCTGAGAACAACTTAGCCAACATCCCCACTGAGTGGAAACCTAAAGCCAAAACACCGGCAGCTGAACCAGGTCCTACTGCCTTAATAAACATCAAAGCTAAAACAATTTCTGGGAAAGAACGAATAATTGCTAAAACAATTTTTCCAATTCTTGAAGTGTACCAGTGCTTATGCTTAGTATGAGCTGCCCAAAAAGCAAATGGTAATGAAATAATGGCAGAAATAAATGTACCTAAGAAAGCAATACAAATAGTTTGCCATAATTGTGAGATCAAATCTTCGCCAGAACCGTTGTAAACGTACTTCCAGTCTGGATGAAAAATTCCGGCAAAAATCGCACCAGCAATTTGACCAGCAGTCTCTTTAATCCCACCAAAGTTAATTCCAGTGAATGACCAAACAATAACCGCAATTGTAGCAATCGCAATTAACCAATGAGCTATTTGCTTCTTACGGTCAACGGGTTTAGCAGGTAATTTCTTCATAGTTGTATCCATTATCTCATTAACGCCTCCCGTGACTTAGATGAAACATAGTCGATCAAAACAACGACTACAATAATTACGATGATAATTGTTCCTGTTTGAGCATAGTTGAAGACTTGCAAAGTTTGTTGCAAGTTCAAACCAATACCACCAGCACCAATATATCCAAGGACTGTTGATGCTCTGACATTAATTTCAAATGCATACAAAACATATGAAATGAAGTAGGTCATGATTTGCGGCAAAACTGCTTGATGAATGATTTGCAATTTATTTGCCCCGACAGCAGTTAAAGCTTCGATTGGGCCGGGATCAATCGTTTCAATTGCTTCGTAAAACAACTTAACAACTACACCGAAAGTGAAAACTGCTAAAGCCAAAATACCAGCTACAGGACCGATTCCGACAATCGCTACGAAAATTGCACCTAAAAGAAGGTCAGGAATCGTTCTAACAATATTCATAATAAAGCGTAATACACCAGTTACAGCCTTATTCTTGACAATGTTGCGTGCAATCAATAGTGAATAGATAAAGGCAACTACTGAACCAATTACTGTTCCCAAAACAGCCATCTTAATCGTTTCAATTAATTTTGGCCAAATAACGCTCATATAGCTCCAATCTGGATGAGACATTTGCACAAAAATGTCCGCAAATTGATCCCAATTTTGGAATAAAACCGAAATATGCGTATTGGTTACATCAATTGAAATGAATAAACCAGCCACCATAATGATGACCCAAACTAGGTTCATTAGCTTGAATTTTCGTTTAGGCAAATTCATTGCATTTTTTGTCTCAGGCATTATTTTGCCTCCTCGCTGCCGTCGCCACCATTATAAATATCAGTGAAGACAGACTTAGGAGTATCCTTCATTTCGCCATCATAAACAACTTGACCGGCACGAATACCAATTACTCGCTTACCGAATTGTTGTGCTAATTCAATACTGTGTAAGTTGGCAACAACCGTCATACCGTATTTTTCGTTCAACATTTTCAAGTCGTTCATTACTCTAACTGAAGTTTGTGGGTCAAGTGATGCAGTTGGTTCATCAGCCAAAATAATCTTTGGATTTTGCATTAAAACACGGGCAATTGCCACACGTTGTTGTTGTCCACCAGACAACTCATCAGCACGAGCGTAAACCTTGTCAGCTAAATCGACTTTTTGCAAAGCTTCATAGGCTTTTTGCTTATCTTCTTTGCTAAATAAGTTAAATGTAGTTTTCCAAGTTGGATAATAAGCAACTCGGCCGACTAATACGTTGCGCAAAACACTGGAACGCTTAACCAAGTTAAAGTTTTGAAAAATCATTCCAATATCACGGCGAATCATGCGCAAATTCTTTCCTTTAGCATTAGTAATTGACTTGCCATCAATCAAAATGTCGCCTGAACTAATATCGTGCAAGCGATTGATTGAACGCAATAAAGTTGATTTACCTGCCCCAGACAGACCAACTACTACTACGAATTCGCCTTTATTAATTGTTAAATTGATGTCTTTCAGACCAACAGTACCATTATCATAGATCTTAGAAACATCCTTTAATTGGATCATTGGCTTATCTGCCATTTAATCGCAGCTCCCTTAATTTTAATTATTATTTTTTAGTGGATTCAACCATCTTGTCGTATTTACGGATAATGTTGAAGTCACTGTCCTTAGCATAGTCATAACCTTCATGACTGTAGACACTTTCAATAACCTTACGGCCTTCCTTTGACTTACCTACAGCAATAAATGCCTTAGCAAGCTTCTTGCGGAATGACTTAGACATGTTGGGAATTACTGAAATAGTGTCGTTTGGAATAGGCTTAGTAAAGTAAATTGGAACAACTTGACTCATAATCTTTGGGTTGTCCTTTAAAACAGTGTTACGTGCGTCTTCAAAAACAAAGGCAGCATCTGTATCACCATTTAATACGTTTAAAACAGCTTGGTCATGACCAGTTACAGTAACAAGTTTTGAATCTTTAGTTACATCCAAACCCTTTTCCTTAAGTTCAGCAACTGGGAAAACGTAACCTGCAGATGAAGTTGGGTTTTGAACTGAAATTGACTTACCCTTTAAGTCCTTCCATGACTTAATCTTTGAGCCCTTCTTAACTAAAATTTCAGCACGGTAACTCTTAACCAATTTGTTAGTTGCTTTACCGCCTGGTTGCTTAACACCCCAACGTTCAGCTTGTAAAAGTAAATCAGCAGCGCCTTGCTTGTGAGCTAATACGTAACCATCTGGTGGAAGAAAACCAACATCAACTTTCTTTGATTTCATTGCTTCTACAACAGTGTTGTAGTCAGTTGACATTGAAACGTGAACAGGGATGCCCAATCTCTTTGAAAGCATCTTTTCAAGTGGCTTAGCACGAGCTTGCAACTTAGTTGCTGCTTGACTTGGCACAAATTGAATAGTTAATGACTTAGGAGTGTAGTTTTCACTCTTTGAGCCACTTCCTTTGTTTGAACATGCTGTTGCAACAACTGCTACAAAAAGTGCAACGATAGCTACCAAGATTTTTCGAAATCTTTTCATGAACCTTCGGTCCTCCATAAAATAAACAAACAGTGATAAAACAAACACGACGTTAAAAAAGGCCTAATTACAGGTCGTCAAAAGACGATCAATAATTAAGCCTTCTTAAGAACGTTATTATCAAACAAACGGATAGAAAAAACATCTTCGCGGGAGGAAGATTTTGCCACAGCAAGAAAAACGTTTTCAATTGTAGTTACTTGTTTAAACAACTTCATCCACTCCCTTTCAGTCATTCCACGTTTATTTTATAAAATGATACCAAAAACATTCGTATTCTATCAAGCTTTTTAGCTAATTTTTCCAAAAAAGGACGTTAGATGAGTATATTCACATCTAACGCCCATTTTTATAAGATTTAGTTCTTCTTCATCGTTGGTTTTACTGGGTTGTTAGCCATATCTGTCTTAACAATCAAAACATCAGCTAAAGCGTGCTGGTTAACATATTCAGTGACTGAACCCATCAACATTCTTTCAACAGCGTTTAAACCAGTGGCACCCATCACGATCAAATTGTTGTGGTGGTCCTTAATGAAGTCATAAGAAATAATGCGCTTAGGGCTACCATAACGAATGTGGTAATCAACATCATCAAAGTTAAAATTGTCATGAGCCCATTTCTTTAAACTCTTCAAGTATTCCTCAGAATCTTGGGTCATTTGATAAATAGTATCGCCAGAAATCAATGTATCTTGCATTTCACCCATAAATTGACGAGTATCAATGACATTCAATACATCAACATGCGCACCATCGCGTAAACCTACTCTTACAGCCTTATCAAAAGCTCTTTCAGCTGATTCTGAACCATCAACTGGAACCAAAATGCTTTCTTTTGCTTTATCTGTCACTATAATTCATCTCCTATAATGCACTAATATTACTTCTTATTTTAGCATAATTTTGTAAGCCGTTACTTTTTAATTGATTGTTAGTTCGGCCAAATATTGCTAAAATAATGTTCATGACAAGCAATAATAAAAGAAAGGGGAGAATTTTTTGACTAAGAAATTAACCAACCAATTAATCGGCATTACCAGTGGCCGTAACTTCCGTGAGCTTGGAGGCTACGAGACTTTATCTGGTAAGAAAATCAAGATGCACAAGTTGCTTAGAACTGGTAACTTAGCTGATCTTTCACCGTTTGATAAGCAGTTTTTAACCGACTACGGTGTTAAATACGATGTAGACTTTAGAAGTAAAGAAGAAGTTGATAACCAACCTGATCGCGTACCAGCTGGTGTTGAATATATCTTTGACCCTGTTTTTAGTGAAGACTTAACCAACTCATCCAAAAGTATTACTGACCTTGATACACAAGCCCGTGATGACGCTGACTTTGGTTTTAATCATATGCATTATGCTTATGAAGATATGATCGAAAGTACTTCTGCACAAAAAGCTTACCGCAAATTCTTTGATATTTTACTTAAAAATACCGGCAAAGACGAAAGTGTCATTTTTCACTGTACTGCTGGTAAAGACAGAACTGGCTTCGGTGCATTACTTATTTTATCTGCTCTTGGTGTACCTTTAGCTACAATTAAGCAGGACTATCTTTTAACCAATATCACTACCAAAGATTTTGTTGATAGCATGGTTGAACATGCCCGGCAAAATGGCAAGAATGACAATGTTTTGCAATCTATTCGTGACATCCAAAGTGTTCGCAGCGAATATCTTGACCACGCGGTTAAGGTGCTAAATGACGAATATGGCGGCATTAACAACTACTTGCGTGATGTAATGAAGCTTTCAAGCGCAGACATCATGAAGTTACGTGCTATTTATCTTGAAGATTAACCAAGAAGAGAAGACTGAAAAATTTTTAGTCTTCTCTTTTGTTGAATTTTTGTTCTAAAAAAGCATAGATCGCACTAGGATCTGTAAAGTTTAGCACCTCTCGCAATTCATTGACTGGAGTATTTGCCAAAAAATCCATCACTTGTGCTAACAAAGCAGCTTGCCCATCTGGATCATTATCTAAAAGCATAAAAAGAAATTTCACTTCCAGTGCCTGCGCCGGATTAATCATATTATGAAAAACTACTGGTGTTTTCAAGGCAACTGGAACAATTAACTTCGTATTAACAAATTCCCCTTCCGTGTGCGGAATAGCAACATTAGGAATATTTTTACCTAATGTTGCAGTATCCAGACCAGTAGGAAAATTATGTTCTCTTTCAACGATATGCTGTAAAAAGTTTCCCTTCACATAGCCACTCTCACGCAAATGATCATAGATTTCCTTTAGAACCATATCTTGCTCGGTTTGGTCAGAGATAAAAACTGCATCGGCTGCAAAAAGATTTTGATTATTCATTGGATTTTTCCTTCCTAATATGGAATTAACATTTTCACCATAAGTTAACAAGACCTTTTTTTCAACCAAAAAGATGTTAAAGTTAAAGTAAATTATTTTTTAAAGGGGAAAATCATGACAAAGACAAAAACTTTATACTTTGGTGCCGGTTGGTTCAATGAAAAGCAGAACAAGGCTTACAAAGAAGCAATGGAAGCTTTGAAGCAAAATCCTACTGTTGATTTAGAAAACAGCTATGTTCCACTTGATAATCAATACAAAGATATCCGCGTTGATGAACATCCAGAATATTTGCATGACATTGAATGGGCATCAGCTACTTACCACGGCGACTTGGTTGGGATCAAGTCTAGTGACGTTATGCTGGGTGTTTACTTACCTGAAGAAGAAGACGTTGGTTTAGGTATGGAACTCGGTTACGCCCTTTCACAAGGCAAGTATATTTTATTAGTTATTCCTGATGAAGATTACGGTAAGCCAATTAACTTGATGAGCTGGGGCGTTTGTGACAATGCCATCAAGATCAGTGAATTAAAGGACTTTGACTTTAACCGTCCACGTTACAACTTCTACGACGGCGCAGTTTATTAAGCAAATAAGCAGGCATAATAATATAGCTACCTAAGCTAGGTTAGTATGTTTATTATGTCTTAGTTGATTATTGCTAAACCTAACTAAAACGGCATCGCTAATTATCTAGCGGTGCCGTTTCTTTGTTTAGATTACCTAAATTCATCAAAAAAGATTCCAAGAACCTTTTCTAACTTTCCTTGATCAGTAATATGACCTACTATTTCTCCTCTTCTAGCTTCAAAATCATACTCTGGAACCTGTGTCAGAAGCAAATCCCCATTTATCCCAGCCGCAAAATCTACAATACGCTCTCTAAATGGACTTTCTCTGACCTTGGAAGATATGGCCATCGCATGTACTAATCCAGTTTTGTAATTAAAAGCTTCTTTACTTAACACGAGATATGGTCTTCTATCATTTTGATTCTCTGGATCATATCCTCCAATTTCATGACCAGCATGTGGTTCAGCATCCATAAATACGAAATCACCTTGCTTAGGATATTCCATAACTTTTATTCCTCAACTCTTTCTCTACCTTTTGGTCTTTGTTCTAATGGATCATATCCCAAATCTTCAATCTGCAATCTTTTTTCTTGAGCAGACATTTTTGGTACTTCGTCCCAAAAATTAGTTTTTTCTTTTTTCATTTCAAGATTGCCATTAGGCTTTAGAATTAACACCACATTATCGCCTTTTTTAAAACCGGTACTTGCTGGAATAGTAACTGAATTAGCGTTTCCTGTCTTCCTTACTGTATAGGTTCCTAAAATTTGATCTTTCATATGATTCACTCCTATCATTCTGTGTAAATATTAGTATATACTCGCAGCTATATAAGCACAAGTACTTACTCCGATCACAACAGATAAAAATAATAGGAAAAATGATATTACATTTCATCAAAACTAATCAACTTGCACCCCATTTGTTCTGCCAGCTCCGTACATGAATCCGTAAAACCTGACTTTGAAAACAAGTAGTAATGCCTTTTAGCCACGCTAATCAAATTACTCTAATTTAGTAAGTTCTTTTTTCGTCCAATAAACATACAATCACCATCTTCTAAATTATATTTTACTAAATTACGACTTACTAAATCATGATTTACTACATCAGATAAAAGACCAATAAACCATTAAATTCCTAAGTTTTTGAAATAATCATTTAGATTATCTACTGTATTATCATCATCAGGAATTAAGCCATTAATAATTGCTAATTCTTTAATCATCACTTTTTTACTTTCTGCATCGATTTTAAAATTAATTGAGTCTGTTGTCATAACTTTCCTCTCTATCGGCCTAGTACATGTACTTCATATTATATTTAACAGATAACAATAATGCTAAATACCAAACGTTTTTCAAGCCAAAATTAAATGACCCTTCGCATACTTCATTTCAGCGAAAGGTCATTTCTTATTAATATTTATCATGTATGAAAGTCTTTCTTAATCCTAATCCAAGTGATTCATCAAATAGTTATTATTCTATGCCTACTAATAATTTCACGGCCTCTTATGTACATTAATATCACTTGACGATTATTGAACTACATTGTGTTTTCAATTTACGATGCCCATTGGTATCACAAACCTTTCTATATATCTGACTTTCTACTCTCAAGTGCCCATCGGAACTCACCTGTCTCCTTTTACCTAAACTTATTTAAATATTTTTTATTTCTTAATTTCTTTACACTCATAATATAGCACATTTATTTTGAAATTGAAAGCGATTACATAAAATAATTATTTTATATTTTAGCAATACTTTCAAGTCATATTAAATAAACTCAATCTAATGAAAAACAAAAAGGCACCTAATAATTCCTTTCGCTATAATGCTCGTCATCGCCGACGGCGCAATACCCATAAGAGACGCTCTAAAAAACAACACAAGCGTCACTAGTCTATGACCAATGCACTTAGTTTTTCTGCTGTAAAATTTGGTTGAACGAAAAAATCGTTACTCATTTGTCCGATTAGAGTAGCGATTTTTTTATGTCTTAATCTCTCGCATATGCAAGATGTTTCTTCTTCTGTATCTTTATACTACCACGATTTTTTATTTTTTCTAAGCCCTATGATAAATAAACTTGCATCCCATCCCGGTCAATACAAGATTTTTACCACTTCTATACATTCCCATACCACAGCTCTGTGGTCCACTATAAGTCAATTCTTTACCATGCTTTTGAACAAATAGAACCCTATCCGCTCCAGATAAGTTTGACTTAATATTGCTCTTATAGCGATAAGTTAAGGCTTTACTAGAGCCAATTGTTCTCCTAGTTATACGCATGACTTCCTTTCCTCTTCGCCAAGTTCCACGAAACTTTTTAGGAACAATGTAAGGACGTAAATGATTGCGCTGAGCGAAACTGGCCGCACTAACTGAAGTCGTATTCACCTCTGCTACACTTACAAACGCACAAGCTAGTGCAATAAATCCAATAATTGAAATAACTTTCTTCATTTTCATCTCTCCTCATTTTCATTATAAATAGACAATTTATTAGCAATCTTTTTAGCTTCTGGCTTATCTTTTACTTCTCCAATCTCCGCAGCTGAAATAATCATAAAAGGACTCACTCGCTGCTTAGAAAGAGAATCCCCATCGTATGAATGGATACTTTATTGTAGCTAAACTGGCTAATTTAATTGATTTTTCACCTAGAATATTCACATATGCATATTTAGTTAGTAGCAAAGAAAAAGATCGAAATTCTTGTCCGAATTTCGGGGTTCATATCAATCTTTGATCTTTCAACCAGTATTTTTTTGGACTACTCTTTTTCAAGATAAAGACACAACGACTTATCTTTTCCTTCATAACGTGGAGTTAGGGTTCCATCTGGGCTCTTCCAATATTCAACTCTGGTTTCTACGTCATAAACTAAATCGGTACTTTTAATAGGTAGACATTTATTTTGCATTTTCTCAACTACCTTATTTTCATTACCTTTATTATTCTCACCTTCATCTTTTTTGTCTGGTTCATCTTTCACTTTGAATGGCATAGCGAAAAATTCTCCGAAGTCATCGATAAATACAATCCATACTCTATGATAATTAAATGGATGACACCATTTTTTAGCATTCGCTTTACTTAGAACCGTTTTGACATTTGTTAAATCTACTGTTTTATCTATGCTGTACTTTGCGCTATGGCTCGGATAAGATCTAAGATCGTTTAAAGCTGACTTTATATCATCATCTGTTATTGGAACATCCGTTTTAGGATTATAAATTAAAGAGATATAATTTCCTTTTCTTTTGGCAATCTTTACCTCATTTACTCCAGCACACAAGCCTAACAATTTTAAATTAGAATTATCTTTATTACATCTGGCTTTAATATTAATTTCTTTTATTTTTGAGTCAATTTCAGGAATTTTCTTACTGAAATTTATTCCTTCTTTAGGATAAATGGAAAATTCCCATGTTAGTTGATTAGAGGCAAGATATTTAAATACAGTAACTAATATAGTAATAACAGCAATTGAACTACCCCACAAAGTAGCGACACCATTCTTTTCTATCATTTTTAATTGAACTAAAATTTGCAAAAACAAGCCTAATCCAACAAACATCAAAATAGCAGAAAAACAGTATAGTATACATGCAGCATTTAATGTTCTCCTATCGGTTGTAACAATAAGAGAACTTATTACTATTACTCCGGCCCCTAACAGCAACCACATCCAGTTATTGCCTTGATACAAATTAATTGCTACAGGTATTTCGACTAATGTAATTAGTCCTATTCCTATAATATTATCAATAATTTTGTTGACCTTATTGTATTTATACATAAATAATCTAACCTTATTATCTATTCATAATTACTACTTAACTGGAGTTATCGTAAACCAAGAGTCCAATTAATCTTATGAAGATGCAAAATTGCATGGGAGCACTTGTCAAAAAATGTTATCTAATATATGGCAATCACCACTCACACTAATTTATTAAGGATCTTTAATCCTATCGATCACGTTTTTACGTGATCTACCTTGTAACAAAAACGAACGGTTCGTAAAGAAGATGACAATCACGAAGTACGCAGAAGGACACTATTACGCGAAAGCAGAAAGCGGAGTGCTAACGGGGACAACGAAGGAAAGCGACATCGAACCAGACGAATACGGATTAGAGATCAAGAAAAGAAACGGGAAATGGGCGATAGAGCAGATCAAGGGCTTAGAAAGCAGGAATAATAATGGAAACTAAGGCAGGAGAAAGAGCCTGCTTTTTTGTTTAGGGATGATAAAAAGAACGGCAAAGAAAAAAAGAGCATATCGGATAAGATATGACTCTAAATTACTTATTTGATTCTCTTGAAGTACTTGTTGAAGTTGATCAGGCTGACAATGCCTCTATTTATTGTTGTAGAGCCGCGCAGGTTATCACCATAAAATACTTTGGTATCATGATGAACAATACCTACCTCCTCATAATAAAGCGTTTTAATTTTTATCTTTGAAAATATTTTGTGAAAAATCAATAAATGGAACATGTTGTGTAGGGATATCTGAATTTTCAGTTAAACTTACAACTTGAGGACGAATATATGATAATAGCAAGCTAGGAGCATTAATCTTTAATAACGAATCAACTTCATTATCATTATAGGAATCTTTTTGCCAAACAAATTTAGATTTCATTGTTATTCTTAAATAGCATGCATCATTTTCAGTAAATTCCAAATCGTTAGCTGTGGCTAAAGTTAACATTACAACTGCTTGATTTTGATCACTATTAGCAGGATTTTTTTCTGGTTTTTCCACACTAGTATTCAAATTAAATTTTAAATTTTTTACAGAGCAAAAATCGCCTTTATATTCAGGATTTTCTATAAATATAGACTCTACCAATGTTGGTGGAATAAAACTAAAATTACTTTTATTTTTTTGTGTATCCATTATGCTGCTTTTCCTTTTTCATTTAACTTTAAAGATGTTTTCTTTCTGAAACCTGAACTAACAAATGTAGTAGAATTAGCGAAGATATCATTCTTCCTATTAAATTGCATATTTTTCTTTATTGTAGAGATTGATTCTTTAAGGGGATCAACGTTAGTTGGAGTAATATTCTTACTATCAAAGTTTTTATTATCTAAGGAGCTTTCAGAATTAGTAATATAATTATGTGTAATCGTATTACTATACGTTTTATTAATGCGTTTCTGTAATTCTTTCATCTCTTGATAAAATACTTCAGCTGAGTACTCAGTCCGAATCTGATTAAACTCTTTGTCACTAAGAGCATTAATCATTTTTTCTAATTCAGTAACTGAAGGTAATTCAAAACTCATAGTCTTTCCTCCTTAACTTCAATAATTTTTCTATAATTATCACTCAATACTTGCAAATCTCTAATTGCATAGATCACTTTACCTTTAATTGTTACATAAGGCTGTATATTCTTTTGAGTGTCATTTTCTTTGAAGTAAATACTATTATTAATTTTAGGATAATATCCTATAACTTTTACTACTGAAAATAAAGTTGCATTTCCAAAAGAATTCAAAACCTTCCAATAGGCGTTTATGATTGCCCCTTTATGCTTAGTCCCTATTTTTTTATCTAGCAACTTCATTCTTTGCATCGTAGATATACTTTCTTCAAAACTCCTTATTTCCGTGGGTTCTGTTAAATCTAGTACTTCATTTGCTGGGACACTTAAATATGTCCTTACAATATTATATTTTTGTTTTTGATTTTTTCTGTTTTTTTCTTTTAACCAATATTGTGCATTTCCTAAATTATCCCAAAAATATACCCCTTTTCCGGCCCAATCACCGTCCTCTAAAGATGGTGGTAGCGTTCCTCCCATAATAAAATTTTCATTGTTTTTTTGGGTATCAACATGAAATAGCGGTATTTGTATCTTCAATTCTTCCACATGATAACCTCATCATCCTAAGTATAATATACATTAGTTTATCTTTTTACACTATAGATTACAATATTTAAAGCTTTATATTTGTTGTAATTACATTGTAAATAATCATTTTCTATCCTCACAATACTTTCAAATTATATTAAATAAATTTAACCTGATAAAAAACGCTCTAAAGAAAAGTGTGCTAAAAAAGAACGGCAAAGAAAAAAAGAGCCAAGATTAGTTGACTCTAATTAACTTAGTCATCGCAATAAATAATGTCATGACAGCTCTGAAGCTTACTTGATGCGCTTGAAGTACTTGTTGAAGTTGATCAGGCTAATGTAGCCACCTCCACCTTTAAAGGCATCGGAATTTGATAGACTTGTTGTACCACATTGTTGACTACCGTCTACTTTTTGAACATTGTAATTAGCACGCCAGTTGGATTTGTCATCAATAAGATGAATTCTAGTTCCTTTTTCAATAGCTTCAGAAACTTGGGCATATTGATGATCCTTGTCGCCAAAACCGTTAGCTGTACCATCATCACCGTCAACATATGTGTTGGTATGTTTAATAACCTTATAAACTGCCTTAGATGCCATTGGTCTAATCATATTGAATTCAGGGTGCACTAAGACATTTTGATGTGGAAACTTATAAGCTATTAATTCCATCCAAAAACCATTAATTTTCTTGTAGCCTAATACATATTCACTAGGCATTTCATGAGGATCGCTATCATTATTACTGTGATATATTCTACCATCGGGAGCTAAACTACCGCATAAAAAAAATCCATTATGATGAACCAAATCGTCGTATGAATCATAATGACTTCTTAATTTATTAAACTTTGCAAATTTAGTAGAACAACTGTTGTAATACTTTTTAACTAATTTAGTTACTCGATATCCCTTTAGTTTAACAGGATGTCTATAATTATCAGCTTTATCCATTTCGCGCTGTTCTTTACCTGAAATTGTCTTAAAGTTATCTCTTGAATACTGTGCTTTAATTTCACTTGGCGTAAACATTGGCACATCTGAAATAGGCCCGAATAAGTGATAACCATAAGGCGTATCAAAGTCGGAATCGTGTACGCTGTGTTGCTTATTAGCTTGATCGTTTTGATCATTTAGTCCTTTGTTTAAACCGTAACCGACATCTAATCCCCAGTCATCTGCGTGAACAGTGTTGGCCTTCATTCCTACACCAAAAATGCCTGATAACAACAATACCAGACTTAATTTAGTCATTAATTTATTTGTCTTCATAGTAAAAATCCTCTCTAAATAATTTCTTAAATTTTATTTTTTTACAAAGCTGCCAAGGTGAAGTCGAGGGAGTTCTATCCATCCATCTATATATATTTATTGTTTTGACTGAATTTATCATAATTAGAAAGACTGATTAAGTTTACTCTTATGCCAAATTACATGAGGATCGTTATTTGAAAGAGAAAATATCGGCATTATTTTTTGGCCCTCTGAAAAACAAAGCTTCTTTTTTCTTAAAATAAACAGTGGATGTAGTTTAGGCTCATTTGTTTAAACTATGTCTAACTTTATTTTTTGTTCCTTGATAATAGAATATCCGGATACATTAATAGAAAGGAAGCATAAAATATGCAAAAGCAACAAAGGTTCATTCCGAAGACTGCTCTGATTGTCAGTACGATATTGCTAGCAGCTGGCGGAATTGCGACTACTAGCACTGCTTATGCTGGTTCATTTAGAGGCTTGCCCCAAAACCAAGCAATGAGCTGGTTCGCTAGTCCAAAGAAAAAAGAGCCAGGCAAAGGCATGAACCAAGGCTACTTAGTCTTTCACAATTCTAAAACTACATATAAGGGCAAGGCAAAGAAGGCTGAAAACATCTTAAAAGCCAAACCATTTGGTCCAAGCGGTATTTCGTTCACTAAGAATAAGGATGGCAATACCACCAATTTTGTTTGGAAAATCCCGTCTAGTGCTGAAACTGCTGGTGATCTAGCTGGCAAAATTGGCTGTTTCTATGAAAACGCAGCTTCATTTAGGCCCCACGGCAAGATGACTGCGCAACACTTAGATGCGGCAATGGTAGTAGTTGGCTGGAATCAAGCCCAAGACAAAGACTTCAATAGGATAAAGCAATACTACCTTGACAAGAAACACGGGTCTTCTGAAAGCCACAATATTTATAATTATATTAGTAAACACGCAAAGAATGTTCGAAATCAAGTTTGGTTTGACACCAACAGTATTGGTCTATCTGCTCAAGGCAAAGGCTCGATTTCGGTTGCTATTCAGTTTTATGATCATAAGACGCATAAACGTGTTTATCCTAAGTCTGCCTACACTTTAAAGGATATGGATGAAAGACAACACTTTAGCGTGGGCAACTTGATCAAAGGCGGTTCAGCTGGCGACAGGGTTTACTACGGCTATGATGACTCCAAAAAGAAGAAGCGATACAAGTCACATACTTTGGTCAAATATGATAACGCGTATGGCTCTAACCCAACCAACACAACTTTTGAGGGTGACCCTAAAGTCCAAGGCGATGATTATGTTCCTAAGGGCATTAGCGGCGATACTGTTTATACGCATGACCCACGTGGCTGGATCAAGTTCTTTGACAAGTGGAGCCAAAACGGAAATCCGTTAGTAATTACTTTTCACCACAACATGAACGGTTACCACACTACTTACGGTATGTATGAGAAACACCCTTATGTTACTAAGGGATTAGGATATATGAATACGACGTTTGTACGTTCAACTGATATTGGCAAGCGTGAACATCTTTATAATCCAGCATCCCTTAAGTCAACGGGCAAAGTCGATAAAAAAGCCGGATTAGACTACTTTTCACTGGGCGGAACCGCTGATGAACCTGACAAGCCAATCACGTTTACGGGCAAAATAGTCGGTACCAGCGAAAAAGGCAAATACTATTCCCACTTGGCACTCGCTGGCTCTAAAAACAAGAAGTTCTACTTTGATGTCTATGGCGATGTTGAGTGGCCAGGCATGAGGACTGGCGGTGTTACTGGAAGCACTGATAATATGAACTATCAAGGCTTGCCAACATTCCAATTGCAGGACAAAGTTGATGAACAATTGACTGTCGGCAAACCTCAGGTCTATCAAACAGCTTCTAATACCAAGTACTACAGCAACGATAGCAAAAATGGCGATCAAGCCGGAAAATTAATGCTAGACTCTAATAAACAAAGCTACGGCTACTTGGGACATGCTAAAAATGTAACCAGCTGGTTCGACATCCCTGATCCTAAAAAACTAAGCGATGGCAAACACCTTGTTATAGCTTCGGCTAAGAAAAGCGTTTTAAAAGCCAGCAATACTGCTTTCTACAACCACGTCTATCACTTGATCATTCCAGTTACCGCAGATCACGTTAAATACAATCTAACTGATTTTAAGATGGCAAACAATTTGATTAAGAAAGGCACTACGCTTGACGTAAGCAAAGATAAAGTTGGTTCAACTCATGTTGACGATTCTGTCAAGGAATACGTTACTACCCAAACCAGCGGCACTGTGGCTCACTGAAGCTCAATCACAACCTACAAAACGGTTAAATCAACTATAGCGCTCTTTAACCTGCCGCAATTTGTAGAAAAAGTAGAGCAAACTAAAAAGCCGCTAATAAACTTTTGACAGTTTAGCGACTTTATACTAGGAGAGCTAGTCACCTTTCCCTTTTTAGCAATTTGAAAATTGGGACAAGCATAACTTACTCGACTGATTAATTATCTTGAGTATCACTACTTGAATCTGTATCATTTGTTGATAGCATTTCAGCTAACTGATTCACAATCTCTTTTTGAGCTGATGTTGAATAATATTTCTGAAGCAACTTATTTAGTAACATAGTTTCTGTGATCATTTTTGCACTGGCTGCATTTGGCGCATCCTCTACATCCAGCCTTTTAACAATTACCTTATTGCCTGACAATCTATAGAAAAATTCTGATGCACCATCTAAACCAAGGTGAATCCAATAGTATCCCTTCAGTTTACCGTCAGAGTTATATCCCCATACATCATTGTCTTTATTTCTTGCCTTAGCATCAATTTGAAATTTAACACTCTTCAAGTCTAAGTAATTAGCCCCAACCAATACTCCTAGCTGTTTAACTCCTATAGTTTGGGCCGTTGATTGACGAGCGCTAATTTTATTTGCTCGATCTAGTAAGTGATTCTGTTTGACCTCATGATAAGCCTTAGATACATTAACTGTACCTAAATTCTTTTTGCCATCACTCAGAATAAAGTCTGACTGACTATTTTTACCATGAGCTTCAATTGTATAGGCAACTTTATCATTAATTACATATAAGCTATTTCCCTTAGTCGCTTCAAGCTCTATTCCATTAATCTCGTAGTGTTTTCTTTTAGCTATCGAGACATTTCCTTTAAACGCCTGTCTATAAACTTGCTTCCAAGCCTCGTTCTGAGGGTAATGCACATGAGCATATGTAATTGCTAATCCGGCTAATTTATCCTTAGGAATACTATTTAGTTCTGCTTCTTGTCTGAAGTAGTTTCCCACTGCCAATCCTGTCCCAGCAATAAGTAATACTATTATCGCAATTACAATTGGTAGTGTCTTTATTCGTTTATGTTTCTTAAGACGATTTGAATTTACGCGCTTTCTAGTAAGACCCAATTGTTCAGCGGTGGATATATTAGCAGATTTAACAGGTTTTACGATTGGCTTTTTAGAAGCTTGATTATTTATTGTTTTTTTAGGAGCAAACTTTCCAGATACTAAATTTGCACCACAGTATGGGCAAAAATTAGAACCAGAATCAATTTTTTTACCACAATTAGGACAAAAGTTATTCACCTTTTCCACCCTTACTTCTTATAAAAATCTATTGCATGTTTCTTGTTATACTCAAGTCCTTGCAGAATTTTAGTTAAATCAGCTCTATATGGACCATACTTACGTTCCAATTCTTGTTTAGTAAGATGTAATTTCCCTGATATTACACCAGCACTTATATTGGTTCCCGTAATATTATTACCGTTAAAAGTAAAATCAGTATATTGGGATGTGGAAGGATTATATGCTGCTCCATATTTTCCATTATTTTTATATAATCCTGAAAGATACCCATCATTAGTGACATGAATTCCTTTAGCTATTTGGTTTTCAACATGTTCAATTTTTTCTTTAGGTGTATTACCATGGCGGTTAGCTTCAAGAAAACCAGCCACTACATATTCTTGTAAAGAAAATTTATCAACATGATGATTGTTATCAGATTGACTGCCAATTTTTTTAGTCATTGCTTGAATTTGACTCATATGATCAACATATTCATCTTTTAGCTTAGACTTATCAACTGTAGTAGTACCGTCCCCAGTAATTGTAATATTGTCAGAAGATACAGATCCATCTACACTACCAAACTTATTACTAAAACTGTATTTATTATCAGCGTCCTTAGTGCAGGTTAAATCATCATTATCTAAATCGTTTTCGACAGCATTTACCATTTCTGCAGTACTATGCACATTTTCACTTTGCTCGTAATTTTTCCGAGCATAAGCCATATAGCCCATCAAAATCCACTCATCATTCGAAATTTTGGCTAAGGACTGATCATCTGAATCATCAGTGGATTTCTGATTCGTCCGATTTGTTGAAGTTGAATTATTGGTCTTATCATTAGAAATAGGTTTTGATTTATGGTGAGTATAAGTAATACCACTTTGAGTTTGATGTTTACAGCCACTTAAAGTTAACAATGCCGCTACAGCAATGCAAGTTAGCAAAATATTCTTTTTCACAATTATTATGTTCCTTCTAAATTCAACATAAAAGGCTCATCCAACATTATTTGAACGAGCCCCTTGAGTCTTTATTTTACCTTCTAATTATTCACTAGCTTAGTGCCACAATGAGTACAAAATGATGCACTCCCTGCATTTTTTGTTCCACAATTAGGACAAAATTGACCAGTTGAATCGTTACTGCCAACTGAATTTGGTTGAACAGGATTTGAGGCAACATTATTAACCTGCTGAGTTTGTGTATTAGCATTCATAGCATTAATAATTGCTTGAGTGCTTTGAGCGCCATAATCTCTATAATTGGATGATTGTTGATATGATGCAACACTCTCATTAATTTCAGAAACTAAATTTCTGATTTTTTCCCCTTCAAAGAAAGGTACATCAATACTTTCTGTTACACCACTGTTTCTTTCAATTGTCATTCTAAACTTAAAACCAGTAAGAAATAGTAAAATACCTAATAGCACCAGTACTAATCCACCAAAGGCCTCTTCTTGAAAAGAATAGAATCCGGCAATAGCTATTATTATACCGAAAATCATATTAGCAATTTTATACCAATTGCTCTCTTCAGCATTAGAAATTGATTGTAATGGGATACTCTTCTTATTTTTTCCTGCTGGAATTAAACCAAAAAGAACAGTATTAGGCATATCAATGTGAACAAAATTATTATCGGCAATAATGCTTCCCTTTACCCAAAATGCCAATAAACTAACTGAAAATTTATTTTTCTCGTTTGCAGAAATATTAGATTCTACCATAAAATAACTCCTTACACTTTTTTACATCATCCATCACAATATATATCTTCTATTTCAGACCACAAATAAATATTCGAATTTGCATGAAATGGCATTCGAATAATCATTTCAGCCCTTTCATCACTTCCAAAGCATCTTCAATCTTGGCTTTCATCAATTTATCTTGATTATAAGCGGCCTCATAATACTTGCCCACCATTTTAGGAAAATATGTACTATTTACCGCTGGAAATTTATCTAATAAATCAATCATCTTTCTAACAAGGCCATCTTCACCAGAACTATATGCTAGCTTCAGATTGGTCATTGCAATCTTGGCCGCTAATTCTAAACTAATGTAGTTCTCTTTTTCATAATCATGTTTTAGAAATTGAGCCACTGCCATCTCAGCTAATGACTGTAAATAAGTTGGTAAATATACCTGCAAACAAACCCATAAATTCCATAAATCATAGTCCGACCAATGATCGACATTAGAAAGATATGATTTAAGATCACTAGAGATTTCCACCTTTTTACCAGTAGTTAAATAATCTAGCATCCCTTCAACAATTTTCTTTAAGATTACATAATTCAATTGTGGATCGTTTTTGATTTCTTCTAACTTTTCCAGATCTTTATTATTAAATGCTTTCAACGCTTGCCTTTGATAAACCTCAATTTTAGGCTGAATATCACCAAATTCTGATAGAAAGTCTACAACTGAAACATTATGTTTCTGCAAAAGCCCAATTAAATCAGTAGCTGAGATACTAGATTCACCTCTTTCAACTCTAGAGTAATATGATGGATCAATAACTCCATCTGCCATCTTTGCTTTACTTAAGCCTAACTTTTTCCTTACTACTAATAACTTCTCATTAATTTTCATTTCAAATACCTAATCCTTATCAAGATTTTTTCACTATTTGTTCAATCCTCTGACGCAATGATATTTAAAATGAAAAATATTGTCCGTGAATCTTCCTAAACGACTAAAAAAATACCTTGTCATAAATCATGACAAGGTAACCATTTCAATCGAAAGAAGGCAAAGTACTATTAATATTCTTGAAACCGATAATTCTTAAGTAATCCAAAATTTTGATAGCGCTTGGAATATCACCATTAATAATGAAGTAATAATAGCTTGATATCGAACACGTTAAGCTAAGTTTATTATTTTCAATTTTACTTAAATAAGAAAATGAAACTGTCAAATCTTTTGTGTAAATAGATCTTTCTCGTAAATTGATTTTTTAATTATTTATTTAATCAAAGT
>NZ_CANBCQ010000024.1 GCF_947367125.1 uncultured Lactobacillus sp. | reverse complement strand
CCTACTTTGATTAAATAAATAATTAAAAAATCAATTTACGAGAAAGATCTATTTACACAAAAGATTTGACAGTTTCATTTATCTCCTTATTCTTTAATCTTTTATAACAATTATAATATCAAAAAGTAAAAAATCAAACTGCTATATAAAAAAGCTAGGCAATTTTGCCTAACTTTTTTCGTGATTTTTGGAGAGCCTTTGTTCACTAGTTCTTATAATTGTCATCTAATTCCTGTGCAGCAGCCTTGTCTACGATAACTGTTACGTCAGGGTGCTTTTGCAAAATAGTTGCAGGAACTTCTTCAGTGATTGAGCCTTCAATCATTTCCTTGATTGCGTGTGCCTTCTTTTCGCCAAAGGCCATTAAAACGATCTTCTTTGATTGCATAATATTAGCAGTACCCATGCAGATCGCACTCTTTGGCACTTCATCGATGCTGTCAAAGAAGCGAGCGTTAGCTTTGATAGTATTTTCGGTTAATTTAACTTCGTGAGTACCAATGTCGAATGGAGTACCTGGTTCGTTGAAGGCGATGTGGCCGTTTTGACCGATACCTAATAATTGAATATCAATTGGGTTGTCTTTGATAATTTGGTCATATTCTTTACAAAAAGCCGCAATATCCTTGGCCATACCATCAGGAATGTAAGTCTTCTTGAATGGCTTTTGGTCAAATAAGTGTTTTTGCATAAAGTAGTGATAACTTTGAGGATTATCTGGGGTTAAGCCTACATATTCATCGAGGTTGATGCTAGTGAGGTCTTCACAATTAAGATCACTTTGTACCCAATTTTGGTAAAGTGTTTCAGGGGTTGAGCCAGTTGCTAAACCTAAGACTTTAGCACCATTTTTAATGCCTTTTTCAAAAATCTCGAATGCCTTTGCTCCACCTTGAATTTTGTTTTCAGTAACAATAACTTTCATAATAAATCCTCCTTATCTAATGGTCTAGCCCATTATAAAATGGAATAGACCATTTTGTCAATTGGTAAAGCAAAATAATTGTAAAGTAAGTATGTTAGAATTTGAGTATAAGGAAGTGAGCGAGGATGGATTTTGAAAAGCTAACCGGTTTAGGGATCGGTACTTGGGGCTTAGGTGAAGATCCTAAAAAGAAAAAAGATGAAATAGAAGCTATTCGTTATGGTTTAGATCATGGCTTGAAGGTAATCGATACAGCTGAGATGTATGGTGATGGTCAGAGTGAACAATTAATTGGTGAAGCAATTAAGGGATATGATCGTGATCAGCTGTTTTTGATTTCAAAATTCTATCCCTACCATGCAACGCCAGAATTAGAACGCCGGAGTCTAGAAGCTAGTCTGAAACGACTTGGGACAGATCATTTAGATCTTTATTTATTGCATTGGCGGGGCAGTCACCGCTTGTCTGATACAATTCGCGGTTTGCAGTCACTGCAAAAGGATGGTCTTATTCGCTATTGGGGTGTATCCAACTTTGATACGGCTGATATGCAGGAACTTTTTTCAGTACCAGGCGGAGAAGAATGTTTTGCCAATGAGGATCTGTACAATATTAGTGAACGCGGCACAGAATTTGATTTGCAGACTTGGCAAATAGAGCATGGAGTGAATTTTATTGGTTACTCACCATTTAATTCAGGCAAGGGCGATACTATTAGAATTACGCGTAATTTAAAAATCGTTGCACGTGATCATGGCGTAATGCCGCATCAAATTATGCTTGCTTGGGCGATGCGCAACGGTAATGTCTTAACGATTCCTAAGGCAAGTAGCGTAAAACACATGAAGGAAAATATTGCAGCGCAAGAAATAAAACTGACAGATGATGAATTAAGATTAATTAATAGTGATTTTCCAATGCCAACAGAGAAAACACCATTAGCTGTAATTTGATACAAGATATAGAAATGACAAATGATTTATACACTATATCTTGTGGATAACTATGTGGACATGTGTAAAGAAAAAAAGCTGTTTCATGTGAAACAGCTTTTTTCTCTTATTTAGATTTGATGTAATTAACCCCATCTGCGGCAGGTGCCACAGATTTTCCGAGAAAGAGGACTAGGACAATAATTGTAATGACATAAGGGGCGATTTGCATGTAGACGGATGGAATTTGACTAATGCCAGGAACTTGATGACCGATAATGCTTAAACTTTGGGCAAAGCCAAAGAAGAGGGATGAAAGCATGGCACCGATTGGGCTCCACTTACCAAAAATTACGGCAGCTAAAGCCATGAAACCTTGACCCACAATAGTAGTAACGGAAAAGTTGCCAGAAATCGCTTGAGCAAAAACGGCACCGCCAAGTCCACCCATGAAGCCGGAAATTAACACGCCAGCGTAGCGCATCCCGTAAACATTAATTCCCATTGTATCAGCTGCTTGGGAATTTTCGCCACATGAACGTAAGCGTAAGCCAAAGCGAGTCTTATATAAAATCCACCACATTAGGATTGCAAGAATAATGGCAATCCAAGCGGGAGCGGAGGTGTTTTTAAAGAAAATTGGTCCAATAACGGGGATGCTGCTTAAGCCAGGAAAACTGAAATAGCCAAAATTAGCAGTAATGTTTTCAGTTTGCCCCTTATCATAAATTGCTTTAACTAAGAAAACTCCTAATGGTGGAGCCATGATGTTTAAGACTGTTCCTGAAATGACGTGATCAGCATGAAAGTTGATTGTGGCAACAGCGTGAAGCAAAGAAAAGATCAGACCTGCCACGCCGCCGACTAAAGCACCTAACCAAGGGGTAGCCGAACCAAAGGTTGAAGCAAAAGTTAAATTAAAAACAATTGCTGCAAAAGCCCCTATAGTCATAATTCCTTCCAGACCAATATTAACGATCCCAGAATTTTCACTATAGACACCACCTAAGGAGGTTAAAATTAGAGGTGCAGAATAGACTAAAGTAGATGAAACAATTAAGGCAAGTATAGTAACAAAATTCATTAGTTGGTACTCCCTTCAATGATTTTTTCGCTAGGACCATCAACACTGTTGTTAGGTGCCTTTTCTTTACGTGTAGGGATGTAATATTTGCTGCGGTTATTTTTAGTTTTAAAAAGCAAACCAATAACGTAGTTGATAGCAATGAAGAAAATAATAGCGGCAATGACAATTGAAACAATTTCATAAGGAATTCCAGCGATTGTCTGCATCCCTAGACCACCAATTTTTAAAATGGAGAATAAAATTGCAGCTAGTAGAATGCCCCAAGCAGTGCCGCCACCTAAAAGTGAAACAGAAAGTCCATCCCAGCCGATATCAACGCTGCTAGTTTGGGTAAAGTAATTTTGGTAAGTCCCTAATCCTTGTACTACACCACCCAATCCGGCAAAAGCACCCGATAAAAGCATTGAAACAATAATATTTTTCTTTGCTGACATCCCGGCGTAACGGCTGGCAAATGAATTGAGACCAACAGCTTTAATTTCGAAGCCAGTAGTTGTTTTTTTCATTAAGTACCAATAAATTACTAAGCCGATTATAGCTAAGAAAATTCCGCCGTTGATACGTGAATTGCCAAACATAGCAGATAGCCAACCGATTTTTAAACTACCATTAGCAGAAATGGTCTTGGTGGTATCAGTATTTATGCGTAGCGCAGTTGGCATTACTTGCTGCATCAAGTATTGGCATACATAAAGCACGATGTAGTTAAGCATGATCGTAGTAATTACTTCATTGGCGCCAAATTGAGCTCTTAAGTACCCAGCAATTCCAGCTACAATTGCGCCAGCAAGGGCACCGGCGATAATTGCAAATGGCAAAAGGAGATAGCTGGGCCAGTTAGAAAAGGCAAGGACAATCCAGATTGAAGTAAGCCAACCAGCTTGAGCTTGACCAGGCAGACCAATATTAAAAAATCCAGCTTTTGTAGCAACAGCAAAACCAGTAGCGATCAAAATCAAAGGGGTTGCTTCACGAATAGTTTCACCAATGCCGTTCATATTGCCTAAAGCACTAGAGAACATTGAACTATATGCTTCAATGGGGTTATAGCTCCAAGCTAACATGATTAATGCACCGACTAAAAAACCAGCGATTATTGAGATTAGGGGAACAAGAATATTTTTTGTTTTTGTTGTAACTTTAATCATTTATTACTTCTTCTTTCTTAATTCCAGTCATCAGCAGACCTAATTCTTTATCATTAGTTTCTGTTGGTTTAACTTCACCTGAAATTTGTCCATCATGCAAAACGGCAATTCGATCAGATAATTGCATAATTTCTTCAAGCTCATAGGAAACTAATAAAATAGCTTTACCGGCTGCTCGCTGTTTAAGTAATTGTCTGTGAATATATTCGATTGCTCCAACGTCTAGACCTCGAGTAGGCTGAAAGGCGATGATTAAGTCACTATTACGGTCTAATTCACGTGCAATAATAACTTTTTGCTGATTCCCACCGGATAAATCACTTGTTGGGAGTTCAGCACCAGTAGTACGAATGTCGAATTTTTGAATTAATTTTTTAGCATGAGCAAAGATGGCAGGGTGGTTAATAATCCCATGTTTAGAAAAGGGCTGTTGGTAGTAAGTTTGTAAAACCATGTTGTCGGCTAAAGAAAGGCTTAGGATTAGGCCGTATTTTTGGCGATCAGCGGGGATATGGGCGACACCAGCTTGAGTAATTTCACGGACTTTGTGGTTAGTTAGATCTTGACCGTTAATTAAAAATTGTCCGCTTTCAACATGACGTAATCCTGTAAGAGCCTCAACTAGTTCATCTTGACCATTGCCATCGATACCAGCTAAACCTAGAATTTCTCCACCGCGAATAGTTAAAGAAAGTTTCTTCACGGCTAAGCTACCTTGCTGGCTCTTAACTTCTAGATCTTTTACGGAAAGGATCTTTTTACCTAATTGAACTTCTGGCTTGGCCAATTTCATGTTTACATGGCGACCGACCATTAATTCAGCTAGACGGTCATCGCTGACTTGTGCAACGTCAAAAGCCCCTACGTCATGACCGCGCCTGATAACTGTAACCTGGTCAGCCACTGCTTTGATTTCTTCAAGCTTATGAGTGATCAAGATAATGGATTTACCTTCATGAGCTAAACTTTTAATAATTTGAATAAATTCAGTAATTTCTTTTGGGGTTAAAACTGCTGTCGGTTCATCGAAAATTAAAATATCAGCCCCTCGATAGAGCACTTTTAGAATTTCTACGCGTTGCTGTTGAGCCACTGTAATATCAGCTACTTTTGCATCAGGATCAATTGCTAGACCGTATTTACGTGATAAAGCTAAAACCTGCTCACGAGCCTTTTTTAAATCAAGAATCATACCTCTGGTTGTTTCATGGCCTAAGATGATATTTTCTAAGACGGTAAATGAATCCATTAACATGAAATGTTGATGAACCATTCCGATACCTAAATTTTTGGCTTCAGTTGGGTTATTAATTTCGACTTTTTTTCCTTTAACCCAAATTTCGCCTGAAGTAGGTTCGAGTAACCCTGATAGGATACGCATTAAGGTGGATTTACCAGCACCGTTTTCACCTAAGAGCGCCAGGATTTCACCTTGGTGTAAGGTAAGATTAATATCGTCATTTGCCTTAAAATCGCCGAAAGCTTTAACAATATGACGCATTTCAATAACTGTTTTTGTTTTTTGAATCATTTGTTTATCTCACTTTTAAAGAAAAACTCTTCGCTAGGAAACGAAGAGTTCATTTTGATACTAATAGTTTTACTTAGAAGGAGCGGTTGCCACTTTGATCTTACCGTCGAGGATTTGTGTACGTGCTTTTTGAACTGCTGCCCAAGTCTTAGCATCTAAGTTACCCTTAGTGATAGAAACGCCATTATCTTTTAAGCTGTAAACGATATGTTTGCCACCAGGGAACTTCCCTTTGTAAGCATCGTTGGCAATACTTTTAGTTACTACATTTAAGCCTTTAAGAACAGAAGTTAAAGTAAAGTTCTCTTTCTTACCATCTTTTGATTTGTAATTGCCTAAGTTAGCTTGATCAACGTCAACGCCGATAACCCAAACTTTTTTGTTGGCTGGACGAGCTTGATTGTAATCCTTAGCTTCTTGGAAGACGCCGTTACCAGCATTACCAGCAGCTTGATAAATAATATCTACCTTATTGGCATACATTGATTGAGCAATTGATTTGGCTTTATCAGTAGAAGTGAAGTTACCAATATATTGAGTTTGAACAGTAATCTTTTTCTTAAGCGCCTTGGCACCGTCGGCAACGCCTTGCTTAAAGCCAGCTTCGAAAAGGTCGATCACAGCTGATTTTGCTCCACCGATAAATCCAACCTTATTGGTCTTAGTAGTGTAAGCAGCAGCTAAACCACCTAGATATGAAGCTTGGTTACTTTCGAAGGTTGCAGAAGCGACATTCTTTTGTCCTGAAACTACGCTATCGATGATCACGAAGTTCTTTTTAGGATTTTTCTTGGCTGCTTCTTTAACAGCGTCTGCTAACTGGAAGCCAACACCGAAAATGGTTTGATAACCGGCATTGGCTGCCTGATCAAAGTTAGGGGTATAATCAGCAGCACTACCGGATTGGAAGTATTGGTAACCGCCACGGCCACGTGATAAATCATGTTCTTTGCCATAGGCTTTGAATCCAGCCCAGGCAGCCTGGTTAAAGGAATGATCATCAACCCCATTTTCATCTGTAATTAAGGCTATGCTATGTTTAGAGTCTTTATTACTAGTTGATTGACCGGATTTTTTGCCTGAGCAGGCAGTTAAAATGAGACCAACTGATGCTAAAACAACACCGAATGACAAGATTTTCTTGAACTTTGCGTTCATGTAGTTTTTCCTCCACGTTTAATACGAATTATTTTACTAAGACTATACTAATTAGTACGTAATTTGTCAATTGAAATAGAAAAATTACTGACTATTTAATATATATTTAATTATAATACGAATTATTTGTGGACCGATGATACGAACGTTAAGAAAAAAGCTTTTTAATTTTTCATGAATTAAAGATATTTTTACTAAAAAATATTTCTAATCTGTGTTTTAATAAAAAAATAAAATAATAACTCTGGAGAATAAAAAATGAGAAGAGAAGAGACAAAAAGATTAGCAATTACTGCTGTTTTTGCGGCTTTGTTAATTGTACAGACCTTTGTACCGAATATCGGTTATGTAAGAATTATTCCAGCTTTACCAGCTGTGACTACAATTCCGATGACAATTGCAGTCTATGGTACATTAATGGGACCTAAGGCAGGATTAGGTTTCGGTCTATTCTGGGGGATTACTAGATTAATTATTGCTTATACGCAACCAGGTGATATGGTCAGCTTGATGCTGTTTCAAAATCCGGTAATTTCTTTAGTGCCAAGTATTTTAGCAGGTTATTTCCCTGGACTTATTGCTAAAGCAATGAATAAAACTAAGTATGCAAAGCTGGGGTATATTTTAAGTGGAGCCGCAACTTCGCTAACTAATACCGTGATGGTTATTTTGCTGACAAGTATTTTCTTTATGCATGATCCAGCTAGCTTAACGCATTATTTAGGAAATTATAGTTCAAGTACGCCTTTGATTTTAATTTTGATTATGGCATTAGGGATGAACGGTTTAATAGAAGCAGTTTTTACGGCAGTTGTCGTTCCAGTGATCGTAACGCCACTTAATTTGGTTATGAAAAGAGTGTAAAAAAATGCAGCCTTACACAAGAGCTGCATTTTTTGTTTGAATTTTATTAATTTTATCCCGAATTACGTAAGCCAGATGCTACACCGTTAATGGTAATCGGAATAATACTTTGGTAAACACCTTGAACTTCGTCTTCACGATCACGCTTGATCATCTCTAGTTGAATATAATTCAAGATATTGAAGTAAGGCATTCTGTATTCAAGACTCTTTTTAAGAGTTGGAGCATCTTCGATTAATTCATCATGACCTTCAATTTGGAGAATAACCTTCTTAGTTAATTCCCATTCTTGCTTGATAATATCAAAGACTGCTTTGACTTGTTCATCCTCGCATAAGCCAGCGTATTGTTCAGCAATTCTCATATTTGACTTGGATAAAACCATATCAACGTTAGAAAGCAAAGAGTGGAAGAATGGCCAGCCTTGGTACATATCTTGTAATTCCTTTAAGTTAGCTGAATCGGCATCGATAAAGGATTTAAAGCCGGAGCCAACGCCGTACCAACCTGGGAACATTACGCGACTTTGTGACCAAGAGAAAACCCAAGGAATAGCTCTTAAGCTAGAGAAGTCAGTAAGTTTCTTTCTAGAAGCTGGACGTGAGCCAACGTTAAGACCAGAGATCTCTTTGATTGGTGTTGCTTGGAAGAAGTACTTGATAAAGTTAGGATTTTCAAAGACTAGTTTACGATAGACTTCATTACTTTTAGCTACAATTTGATCCATTGAAGAACGAAAATCAGTAATATGATCTTCACTAACAATTTGCTTAGATGCCATGCGGTCAATTGTAGCGGAAGCTAACATTTCCAAATTATAGTATGCGGTATCTTTATTGCCGTACTTATTTTGGATAATTTCACCTTGTTCAGTCATCCGAATCCGGTCATTGATTGACTTAAATGGTTGAGCGGTAATTGCTTCATATGATGGGCCACCACCACGGCCAACAGTACCACCGCGACCGTGCATAAAGGTGATCTTAATACCCATATCTTCACCAATTTTAGTCAAATCTTTTTGGGCTTTGTAAAGGTTCCAGCAAGAAGCTAGGTAGCCACCATCTTTGTTAGAATCGGAGTAACCTAACATTATTTCTTGATAATTGTTTTGCGAAACTAACCACTTTTTAACTAGGTCAAAGTTTAAGTATTCTTTGATTATTTCCCGGGCATTATTCAAGTCTTCAACTGTTTCAAACAATGGTACAACTTGAATGCGTGCTTTTTGATTGTCGAGCAAGTCGTATTCTTTTAGCATGATTGCTTGCTCAAGCATATCTGAAACACTTTCAGTATGAGAAATAATATGTTGCTTGATGACATCTTTGCCCAAGCGATCTTTTAATTGTCGAGCGGACTTGTAGATCTTTAGTTCTTTTTGCAACAGCTCTGACTTGGGTTGATTGTTGGCATGTAAGTTACGTGGATCATTGTTTAGTTCGTTAAGTAAAAGCTTGTTTTTTTCTTTTTCACTTAAGTCACTGTAATTGTCACAAATTCCAGCACTCTTAAGCAGTTCAGCTACACAAGCCTCATTAACGCTGGAGTCCTGGCGCATATCGATCGTAGCCAAATGGAAGCCGAAAATGTCGATCGCTTCAAGAATTTGGGTAAAGTAACTAGTTACAACAGCTTGATCGTTGTCTTCTTCAAGTGAAGCTTTAATAATTTCCAAATCTGCCTTAAATTCTTGAGCATTTTGATAGACAGGAATTTTAGCCAGGTTTTGCAAGTCACGTTCTTTTAAGAAAGTATTCTTATTAGTTACTTGCAAAAGTTTTTGTTCAGTGTGAACTAAACGACTTTGAATGTAGTAAAAGGCCCGGCGATATGGTTCGTTGGTTCTAAATGGTGAATCATCATTAGAAAGTTGAGATAGCCGCATTACTTCATCAGATGGCTTCATATAAGAAGTGGACATCGAGATCGCTCTATATAGCTTGTTGATCTGGTTGATGTAATATTCAAAGATCACTTGGCTTTGCAAAGTTGCGCTTAGTTCTAATGTATCAGCGGTTACATAAGGATTACCGTCACGGTCACCGCCGATCCACATGCCCATGGTAATTGGGGTAGCGTGACTAACATCCAAACCGTGTTTTTTAGCTAATTCCTTGTAACGATTAGTAAACTTAGTGATTGCAGGAATTAAAGCCTTAGGATAGTAAGCTAAAACGTTGGTAATTTCGTTAGCTACCTTTAATTTGTGACCACGAATGATGTCAGTTTGCATCAAGATTTCAATGCAAGCCCGCATTTGTTCAGTCCATTCGTCACGATCGATTGTACCGTTTTTTACGTCACGATAATTCCGCAAAAGTTGATGGATTTGGTCGGTTAATTCAAGAATAGTTTTTCTTTGAACTTGGGTAGGGTGAGCAGTTAAAACGGGCACTACATTTACGTGCTTCAGAATATCTTCTGCGTTCTTTTTTTCTGCCACAATATCAATGGTGTCACTCAATTTACCTAAATAATCTTGATGGGTATTATTGAGCAAATTGACCTTGCTGGCCAACTCTACGTCTTCTGAGATATTGATTAAGAGTGGTAGTGTCGCAAAATAACGAGCAACAACAATCATCTCTTGGTCATTGAGACTAGCAATTTGTTTTTCAAGTTCTTGGTAGTCTTTAGCAGCAGAGATTTTAATTAAGTTTTGAATCTTGGCAAAAGCAGCTTGACCAATTACCTGCTTAGTTGATTCATTAAGTAAATTGGTTAAAACCTTGCTTTCTTCTGCCACTACATTAACATCACTGTTATTTTCAAGTTTTTTAACAGTCATCGTGAAAAAAGTTCCTTTCTTACTTGTTTAATCACAGTTAAGATACCACATATTAAGTTAAAAATTTAGGCTATTGTGAAAAACATAACAAATTCTTTATGAATATGTTATTCACTTCTAAGAGCAATCGCAGCGTCTTTTTTGGCAGCTATGCGAGCTGGAATGTGACCACCTAAGAGAGTTAAGACAGTTGAAATAATAATCAAAATAATAGCAGCTGTTGGGTCTAATTGGGCTACATTAGCTAGATCAGTGATCTTGTAGATAATGCTGTTAATTGGGAAGGTCAGCAAGTAAGCAATTAAAACGCCCAAAATACCGGAGAAGACACCCAGAATTAAAGTTTCGGCATCAAAGACTCGGGTAATATCTTTCTTGCGCGCACCTAAGGCTTTTAGGACACCGATTTCTTTAGTTCTTTCAAGAACAGAAGTGTAAGTCAAAATACCGATCATAATCATTGAAGTGATTAACGAAATACCAGCAAAGGCGACTAAAATGGTGGTGATTCCGTTCAAAAGACCACCAGTCATTGTGGTAACAGCACTTGACATATCAGTATAGAGAATTTGATTGGATTTTTTCTTGCCTTTGTTCCACTTATCAAGATAATCTAGTACCTTATCTTTATCGTCAAAATTATTTGGATAAATCATAATGCCGGTAGGGATGCTGCTGCCACCAAGAGTTTGCATCGTAGCTTTCTTTTCATTGGCGTTTAATTTTTGGTTGGTTAAAACGCTGTGGTTGCTCTTCTTTTGTGCTTTAACAATCGCAGAGTTTTGGTTGTCATCAATAATCTGTTGTGAAAGGCGGTCGCTATAGGCGATTCCAGTTGACAATAAGGCCATTGAATCTTCGTTTTTAGGGCGAATGACGCCAACAAGCTGTAGCTTGGTTTTAGCACCGTTATACATGGCGTTATTGGCCTTTTTAGGAATAAACATACCGGTTGGTAATTCTTGGTAGTAATCATCATTATCAATTACCCGGAATTGTTTACCAACTAATTTATTGAACTTAACTTGTTCCTTATTCTTTAAATCTAGGCCTAAATTCTTTAAAGCATTGATATTAACAGTATTTTTATTATCGGTAACTAAAACTAGGTCAGTTGCTTTGCTAGGCCAAGTTCCAGAAAGTAATTGGTAATTTTGCTTTAAAAATGAACCTTTTTTATTATTTAAAGTGGTAGGGAAAACGCTAGTGCCTAAGCCCATGGAGCTCATTGCCTGTGATCTAGCGGCTAAAACAGAGTTAGCTTGGTCAGGGTCAGCGTTTGAAAATTGTACGCGTTCTACCTTGCCTTTGTTTTTAGCAAGGAGGTTTAAATTGACACCACGCTGATAAGACACGTTGTTGGCGTAATTAGGGTTGATATGTTTAATGTAGTCAACGTATTTTTCGCTAATCTTGTTAACGTGTTGTGCTTGTTGGCTTTGGTCTTGCTCTGCTATTACATAGCCGCGATTTTTGACGTTTTTGTCTGAATCCTTACGCATATTGGCGGAAGTAATATCAGTGGTGGTTTGTGAAATAGAAATTGGGTACTTTGCCAAAGCTTTGCTCATGGTAGTGTTGATTTGCTTTTGAAAACCATTGGAGATGGCTAAGACAACGGCAATTGAAATAATACCAATACTAGAAGCGAAGGCAGTTAATAGTGTGCGTCCCTTTTTAGTCATAATGTTGGTAAAGCTTAGCTTAATAGCATTCCAATAAGACATTTTAGTACGCTTAAGTTTAAACTTGTCTTCTTCTTCCTTAGGCTGGAATGGATCGGAGTCGTGGCGGATTTTACCATCTTGGAAATTAACAATTCTGGTGGCGTATTCCTTAGCTAGCTCAGGATTGTGGGTCACCATGATCACTAATCGGGCTTTGGACAGCTTTTTAATTAACTTCATGATTTGAATGGAAGTTTCAGTGTCCAGTGCTCCGGTTGGCTCGTCACAGAGCAGGATGTCAGGATCATTGGCAATAGCTCGAGCAATCGCTACTCGTTGCATTTGTCCACCAGATAATTGGTTAGGGCGTTTGTTGATATGCTCCTTTAACCCAACTTCAGTTAAGGCATCGATAGCTTTTTGGCGGCGTTCTTTTTTAGGTACGCCTGATAGATTCATTCCTAATTCGACATTATCAATGATTGATAGATGTGAAATCAGGTTATAATTTTGAAAAATAAAACCAACAGTATTGTTGCGGTAAGCGTCCCAGTCGGTTTCTTTAAAATCTTTGGTAGATTTACCATTAATAATCAAGTCTCCCTTGTCATAACGGTCAAGTCCGCCAATAACGTTTAACATCGTGGTTTTCCCAGAACCACTGGGACCTAGGATAGCAACGAATTCCTGGTCACGAAATGAAATTGTGACATCGTTTAGGGCATGGATGATGTTGTCGCCCACCTTGTATGATTTGAAAATATGCTTTAGCTGCAGCATGTCATTCCTCTTTTCTAAATGATGTTGAATCTTCCTAATCCTGTTATCGTTAAGATAGTTTGCAAGATAAAGAATAAAGCAATTACTCCCATGATAACGAAATGGCGGCGTTTATGCATAACAAATACACCGGCAAATTCACGAATAATTGCATTAGGCAGGTAGTAAAGCCTAGTGTAGGCACCGACACCATTGGCCTTTAGGCCAACGTCTCTGGCTAACAGACCAGCGCGAAAAATGTGGTAGTTATTACTAAAGAAACGGGCCTTAAAGTGAGAATTACCAAAGTCTTCAGTAGCAACTCTTTTAGAAAAGAGCATATTTTGGTAAGTATTTTTGGATTGATCTTCTAATAAAATTTGTTCGGCTGGTATGCCACGTTGTTGAGCAAAGCGGGCCATTGCAAGTGCTTCCGGTATTTTTTCATCGGGACCTTGGCCACCGGACATGATCAAAATTGGGCGCTTGCGGCCTTTTTGATACTGACGATTAGAATATTGAATTGCTCGATTAATTCTCGCTGCCAATAATTTAGAAACCTGATCGCCATTAATTAAACCAGCACCAAGAACTATTAAGTAGTCTTGGTGATAGGTGCGAGGATAGATTTGATATAAAAGCAGATTTAATAAAAAATTGTAGAGAACTAGTCCAAGATAGATTGCGACTGTAGGAATTAAAGCCAGAAGGATACTTAGCCAACGTGGTAAATATTTTCCGGGACCTAAAATTACAATAATACTGATGATTAAAGCAAAAAAACCTGTAATTAAGGTAAGCAGGTTCGGCAAAGTGTGACTTTCGTATTTCCAGACAAAGTAGGCGTTCCAGAAAAGAAAGATCCAAGCGAAAATTAGTAGTAGCACGATTCCAAATAGGGCAGCTAAGACTAATAAATCATAGGCGCGTTGCAGGCCGTGACTAGTACTTTTGTGGACCATGACGGTGATCCATAAAAGCATAGAAACTAAAAAGATAGTAAATAAAACGCCATTGATTAAGCGACGCGGCTCGATTAGCCAAGAAATTAGGAAAATGAAAAAGATCAGCAACATAAAGACCGATATATAGAAAAATTCGCCTCTTCTTTCCAAAAAAGCGAGGACTTGATTAAGCATGAATACTCCTCCTTAGGTATTTTTTCTTATTTACATTATAATTAAAATAATGATTAATAGGTGAAAGAATCAAGGTGTGAATGAAATAATGAAAAAACTGGGACATTACCTGGGAAATATTGCAGAAGCCGTTTTAGCTTTTGTGCTTTATGCGGAATTAGAAGTGCTTTATTTTAGGCCGCACCAATTTGATTTAGGGCGGTCTCGTGTATTTGTAACGGCGTTAGCTACGGTGCTGGTGCTGTATCTAATTTCTTATATTTATCGCAGACAGTTAAGAAAAGAAAATGATTGGGGCTTTGATCAAACGCCACACTGGGACATGCATCGGCTAGGAATTGCCATGATTGGCTTTGTGTTGATTATTGTTGGTTCGATTGTAATGCTTAATTTAGTTGGTGGCGGTGTTTCAGCGAACCAACAAAGTTTAGATAGAATAGCGGAGCATAACGCTAGTTTATTTAAAATTCTGGTAGTTTTTATTGCGCCATTTTGTGAAGAGCATATTTTTAGAGGGATGTTCTTTAACATCTTCTTTACCCAAAAGAGTACTAGCAATAAATGGCTAGGTATTGTGGCCAGTGGATTTTTATTTGCATATTTGCATGATCCAGCACTGAGTAAGTATATTTTTGTCTATTGGGTTTTAGGCATGGTGCTAGCTTGGGTCTATATGTCAACCAAGGATTTGCGCTATTCAATTTTGGTGCACATGTGCTATAACGCGTTAGGTTTTATTTAGAGATTGAAACAAGAGGATTAGCTTAAAGCTAGTCCTCTTTAACTTCATTAATAATTTCTTGCGCACCTTTACAAAAATCTTCTAGACCAGTAATTTGATAAGTTTGTGCGATCATCTCAGCTTTAGCTAAATCTGCTGGTTTTTTATTAAAATGATAACTAATAATGTATTTTAGCAATGAGATTCCGGTTTGAGGAAAGTATAAGTCTGGTAAAAAGGGTAAATGCTCACTAGCTGCTATAAATGGTGCAGTTTCTTGATAATGATGTTCTTCGACTAATTGTGAAAGGAGATTGAATAGAATACCAGCGATTGCTAATAACTCTTTATCGCTCTTAAACTGATCTATTTTATGGATCACTTGTTTGGTGATCATAATATTAGTTGTATAATCATAAAATTGCATGAAATTAGTATAGAGTTCAAGTTTGAATCTATTAAAATTAGGAATACTAAAAATTTTATCTTTTAGTTGTTGAACGATGTTTTTATCTGGATGATAATTGTCACTTAGATCATTTTTGATAGTTTCGATAAACCCCTTATTGATTAAGACAAGTTCTTGTTTTTGCTTAGTCGGTAGATCCATTTTTTTAATAATTTGAATGACTTCATTAACTTTGGAAACATCAGAATGATAAACAGCATCAATTACTGTTTTATTTAGCGAGTTTACTTGTGCTTTTAGTTCATCCTTTTTGTCTGCTAATTCTTCGAAAAAGTCAGTAATTGAAAGATCATTATGTTTAAGAATGGCTAATAAATCCTCTGCTGTAATTCTATGAATATTCTTTTCAACTTTAGCATAATAAGAAGTACTGATAATATGACCAACCCATGCTTTTTGAGTTTTGTTTTCTGCTAGTCTTTTTTCTTTGAGTAATTCACCAATTGTCATAGGTTTATCCTCCGAATGTCGAATACGCCATTTTTTAAAATTAATTTCTTTTTCACTTTATTATAATTTCAACAACAAACGAAACAAAGAAAAAGGGGTAAGATTTATGAACGTATTTCTTAAAAACGCAGACTTTAGAAGATTTTCAGTAGCTAGTTTTCTTTCAGGCGCAGGCGATATTCTTTTCTACTTGGCTTTCATGACTTATGCTAGCAAATTACAAAACTACTCATTAGCACTTTCATTAATTGCAATTTCTGAATCAGTTCCAAAATTATTCGAGATCTTTGGTGGTTACCTTGCTGATAAGACTAAGAAAAAGTTTCGCAATATCTTTTTAGCAGCATTTGTCCGATTCATCTTATATGGTTTAGTAGGATTATTGTTTATCACTAAAATGTCACAGTGGAATTTGGTTTTAATCATCGTTGTTGTGAATTTCTTATCAGATACTATTGGTTCATATTCAGGTGGCTTGGTTGCACCATTAATTGTTGATATTGTTGGTAAAAAAGAATACGGGAATGCAGTAGGCTTTAATGGCGGCGTAAATCAAATTATTAGTATGGGTGCTCAATTCATTGGTTCAGCACTTTTGCTAGTAATGTCATACTCAACTTTAGCCTTTGTTAATGCAGGTACTTTCTTGTTAGCAGGTTTGTTATTTGCCAGTGTTGGCTTAAAACATCAGAAGGATCAGGAGCCACTTGAAAAACAGGAAGTTAATGATCAAAACTTTTTCCAAACAATGAAAACTTCATTGACCCAAGTGAAGAAACAATCAGGATTATTGACTGTGGTATTAGTAATCGCATTATTAAATGGAGCTTTAGATACCATTACTCCATTGACAACAATTGTACTTGCAGCTCATCGTTCAACTATGCTAATCGGCACTTATAGCTTTACTATTGCTTTGTTTGGTGTGGTTACTGGCGCAGGCTTTGCATTGGGTTCAATGTTTGGACCACAATTATTCAAAAAATTAACAGTTTTTAGTTTAGTAATTATCTCTGCCAGTTTAAGTATTGTTACTACAACAAGCATTTTCCTAGGAAATACTTACGTAATTATGATAACAATGTTTTTCTTGGCAGCTATTGCAGGAGTTGCTTCAATTAAAATGGAGCAATGGCTAGTAACATCAGTTGATCATAAAATCTTGGCTTCAACTGTTGGCTTATTAAATACAATCTTAATGGCTGTTGCTCCAATTATGACAACAGTATTAACCACAATTTCTGGTTCATTCAATGTTACTGTTGCTTTGGTTACATTATTAGTAATCCAGGTAATAACACTAATTGTAGCGATTTTTGTCAGTTTAAAAACTAGAAAAGTGACTCAAAATTCAAACGAAGTAGCAGCTGCTTAAAAAAGTGTTTGGGAAAGAACGGTTTCTCAGACACTTTTTTAATGCTTTTGGACAAAAAATCCCAGCAATCGTTATTATAGCAACACTTTGAGACAACTGAATTATTTTTAAAAAACTTCAAGAAATCACTTGCAATTAATAACGGATGTTATACAATAAAACTGTAAGGAATGAGGGAACAAAAAGTTCCAACAAATTAAGTGATATAGAAATTAGAGGTATTCATTATGTTAGTTTCAAAGAATTTAGTTAAAGTTGTTTCAGTTGCAGTTGCTTCAATGAGTTTAATGGGTATCAGTGCTTCAGTTAGTCAAGCTGCTAGCTTCACTGCTCCAAAGTTAGGTGTTGCGGAAACTATGCCAACTAACCCAGCAATCAAGAAGGGCGACAAGATCTTTGTTACTGTTAAGGACACTAAGAACCAAAAAGTTAACGTTTTGAACGCTCAAGGTCACAAGACTACTCAAAAAGTTTCAATGGGTTCAACCTACACCGCCAAGGATGTTAAGAAGGCTGCTGGCAAGAAGATCGTTAAGATCAACAAGAGCCAATGGTTGAATGCTAAGGACGTTGTTAAGAACTAATTAAAAGTTTGCATAATGAATACCGTGTAAAAATAGAGAAATAATAGTATAGTAACCTTCGAAATTTGGATACGAATTTCGAAGGTTTTTATTGTCTTGGTCGTTGCAGTTAAAATGAGTGTGAAGATAAAAACTGAAAAAGTAGGGGGTTAACACTACTGCGGCAGCTACTAAGTAATTACTGCAATAATGAAAAAAGCTAACCACAAGGGTTAGCCGCGATAGTTATTACTCAGGCAATAATTGCAATGAATGCGGAAAACTTTTTAACTAAGTATATTTTTTCACTAGATTTCATTCATCTTTCTCCCAAATTTGTTTAACGTCTTTAAATACCTCTAGCAATTTTTGTGCATGTTGTGAGCAGTTCAATTGTATCAAATCATTGAATATTGCTAGAACTGGTTGTTCATCCCCGATCTGACAGTAATTAATGACCCTTTGCAAAAAAGTTAAAACGAGATTGAAAAACATAAAATGAGGTGGCAATTCAACCTTGCGTAGTTCATCTAATAGCTGCTGTGCATAATCTAGCTTCTTCTTAAAAATAAAGGCAATAACAGTATCTGAAAGGCCACCCATGAAGATCGTTAGGTTATCACTCAAGTCACTCATTTGATCAAAGCTATGAATAATCCGCATGGCAATTTTGAAACCAATTTCTGAGTTTAACAAAAACGGTGCGTTGGCAAACAAGGTAATGTTGTATTTAGACCAGACTGTATTGTGTAATAGATAGGAGCCAATTCTTTGAATATCGGCAGGAGTTAGATAGTTTTTACCTTCAATTAGTAATAGCTGATTGCAGAGTATCAAGACATTCTTTAATTCCAGGATATTTTTACTAGCATGATATTTAGCTAAATGACTTTGTGTGTAATTACGTAGTACAGGTAAATTTTTATCTCTGATAGCAGTGACGATCTCGTCTGGTAACTCAAACTCTGTTTTCAATTCAGCGTAGTGAGTGAATTCAGCTACCGTAATATTGATGCGTTTGAGTAAGGCAAGAGCAGTGCTGAATTCAACTTCGACTTGATTATTTTCCCAGCGTGATAATTTAGAGATTGAACAAATACCGCTGCAAGCTTTAGTTTGAGTGATTTCTTGGTCTTTGCGTAATTGTTTGTAAACTGATCCATATTTGAACATTGTGTTTCACCTTAATTTGCAGATCTGCAAATTTTTAACATTTTGGGTCATTATCCTGCGATACTAGCTTAAAATCAACACAGGAGGACGAAAAATGATTTACAAATATTCTTCACATGTAAAATTCATTATGTTAACTATTTTAGGCTTGATTGCTAGTACACAACAAGTCATTTTTGCATATATGGTACAGACATTGACCAATATTGGTACGCAAAGAAGGTTTGGCGATTTAGCACAATTTCTAGCTATTGTTATTGGGGCGTTTATCGCGACATTCATTGCTTCGCTGATTTTCAATCGGTTAAAAACAAGGGCTATTCAAGAGACCAACACAACGCTGCGAGCAGGTATTTTGAAAGGGATGCTGGGTCAGACTAGTGAAGAAAATACTGCTAGCTTAGGCTTTTTAACTACAGATTTCAAGTTGCTGGAAACTAATCGTTTTGATGCTGAAATTGAAATAATGATGCAGGCCTATATGATTGTCTTTGCGTTAGGGTATGCTTTATGTGTTAATTGGCTAGTTACATTATTATTTTTAATTGGTTCATGTTTGCCGATGCTAGTTTCTAATTTGTTCCAAAAGAAGATTCAAACAGCAGCGGAAAATTGGACAACTGCTAATGATAAATATGTTAGTCATATTAAAAACTTTCTGGCTGGTAGCACAACGTTAAACTTATACAACAAGCGCGATAATGCGGTTAAGAAAAATCAAGTTTTGATCAATCAATTAGAAGATGCTTTGCGTAAAATGAACTTACTCAATCTAGATACTAGTTCTTGGATTAACTTGATTGCTAGTTTATTTACGTTCTTAACTCCATTCTTAGTGGGAATTTACATGGTGGTTAAGGGGCAAACTACTTTAGGTGCTTTATTTGCAATTGTTCAACTATCAAATTCATTCCTTAATCCAATTTTGACTATTTTGGAAGATCGAAACAAATTGGCGACAACGAAGAAAATTGTTGCTAAAGCTGAAAAATATATTGCTAAGGGCAAGGTTGAAAAGGCAAAAGCTGATTATAATTTCGCAACTTTGCAAATAGAAGATCTAGCTCTCACTAGAAAGGGCAAGAAGTTAGCTAACCAAATTACTTTTGCAATTAAAAAAGGACAAAAGGTCGCAGTTATTGGACCCTCTGGCGTAGGTAAATCAACGTTGTTGCAGTATTTATTAACTGGAAAACATGGTACTGCTAAAGCAATCTTGCTCAACAACGAGAAAGAAAAGGCAGGTTCATTCACAGATCTGTTTGCTTATGCTAGCCAGTCCCCAGTAATTTTTGCCGAAACTTTATGGTTTAATCTGACTTTAGGTGAAAATATTTCCCGGGAAAAGGTGAGCGAAATTTGCCAAAAAGTAGGATTAAATCAAGTTGTTGAAGAAAAGGGCTGGGATTACTCTTTAGGCGATAATGCTGATCAATTATCAGGTGGACAGCTGGCAAGAATTGAATTAGCCCGGGCAATTTTGGCTGATAGATCAGTTTTGCTGCTAGATGAAATTAATGCATCCCTCGACAAGAAAATTTCAGATCAAATTCATAATTACTTGTTAAATTCAAACTTTACCTTTATTGAAGTTATTCACCACTATGAACCAGCAGATTTGGAAAAATATGATCAAGTACTTGAATTAAATTAATGATAAATTAAAAATCCAGCTTTGACTGGATTTTTAATTTATATAAACTCGGTAGAGTTCTGTTTTTTAATAAAGTAATTTAAAATAAATGGCGAAATGACCGTTGTAACGATGATAACCAAAATCAAGCTAGAGTAAATATCTTCTGGGAAAAGGTGATGGTTAATGCCGATTTGAGCCACAATCAAGGCGACTTCACCACGTGATACCATCCCGGCACCAACGATGTTGCCCTCGCCTTTGGTAAAACCGAAAAATTCGCTGGAGTATTTCCCAGCCCAAAATTTTGATAAAATAGCTAAAACAGTCATCGCAATGATGAACCAGATATCCTTGATAAAGCTAGCAAAGGTCATTGAAAGACCAATATCGGCGAAGAAAACAGGGATAAAGACAGAATAACCAATTGCTGAAACTGAAGAATGAACTTCTTTATATTGCGGCGTCTGGCGAATAGCTAAACCACCGAAAAAGGCCCCTACGACAGCTGAAAGACCAACAAAGTCGGCAGCCCAAGCCATCGTTAGAGCTAAAACAAGCGAGCCGATTACAACGGAATAATCCACATCAATTTTTTCAGATATCTTCATAAAATATGGCGCAACAAACTTGAAAATGACCCAAACAATTACGAAGTAAATTACTTCAATTAATATATTAACAAAGAAATTGTTAGTTAAGCCGCTTTTGCCGCCTTCATGACTGAATGTGGTGAACAGACTCAAAACTACCACTGCTAAAATATCATCGACTACAGCAGCTCCTAAAATAGCAGTTCCCGCGCGAGTATGAAGCTGGCGTGCTTCTTGCAAGACCACAACAGAGATTGAAACGCTAGTAGCGGCGAAAACGATGCCGATAAAGAGTGCTTCAAGTGGACGCATTCCGAAGAAGAAGCTGGCTAATCCCATAAAAATAACTGGCAGAATAACGCCAACTGTAGCGACAGTAAAACTTAGTTTGAAGTATTTTTTTAGTAAATCTAAGTCACTTTCAAGGCCGGCTAAGAACATTAACAAAATTACGCCAAATTCAGAAAATAGACTAATAATGTCATTTGGCTTAACCCAATTTAAAATAGCAGGTCCCAGCAAGATTCCCGATAATAATTGTCCGATAACTGCAGGCATGTTGAAGCGGGCAAATAATTGTCCCAGCAATACTGTAGTTAAGAGGATTAAAATAAGTTGTCCTAAAAAATGCATATTTTCCCCCTTCTATAAACAAAAAAACTTTCAAGTGCTTCCTGACCCAAAGAAGCTAATCTTGAAAGTTTTTAATTTGATAAAAACCCAACCACTAAATAAAGTATTCAGTTGAGCTTAATTTTAATAGTTTTCTAAGTTAGATGCAAATTGATCTAGTAGTAAATTTTATGCATCTTCCAAACCAAATTGCTTATCACTTGGCTTGGTCTTAGCCAGAAGGCCTAAGCTAATCGTAATCATGTCGACTACTTCCTGTAAAATAGCTCCCCAGAAGGCTGGAATAACACCAGTAAAGGCAATTAATTCAATGATAATAACCACACCAATTGCAGTTAAAACGTCGATATTAGCAACCTTCATCGTGTGCTTAGAAATAGCGACTGCGTCATTAACCTTGGAAATGTCATTAACCATGATTACGGCATCAGCACTTTCACTGGCAGCAGTAGCACCCTTGGCACCCATGGCAATACCAACGTCGGCTGCAGTTAAACTAGGAGCGTCGTTAACGCCATCACCAGTCATGACAACAGGACGTAAGTCTTTTGGCACATCTTTAATAGCTTGAATTTTTTGTGCTGGTAAAAGATCAGAACGCACATCGGTAATACCGGCTTCTTTGGCAACTTTTTCAGCAACTTGCTTGTGGTCACCCGTCAGCATCATGATATCTTCAGCACCTTGACGACGAAGACGTTCAATCGTCTTAGGACTTTCTGGACGCATCTTGTCTTTCAAGGTGATATAACCAGCGAACTTGCCATCAATTGAAATGTAGACTGCAGTTGAAGCAACGTTCATTTTATCGTGATTTGGATCAACGAAAGATAATTTGCCGACTTTAACGTGCTTGCCGTCAACGTCACCTTCGACCCCTTGAGCGGTTGTTTCTTTCAAGTTAGTAACGGCATGAATCCAATCTTTATTAGTAGCCTTAACTAATGAGCTAGCAATAACGTGGCTTGATTGTTGTTCAACACTAGCAGCTAAGCTTTGTAATTCTTTTTGATCAACTGAATCATCTGCCGTAACCACTTGGTCAACGATCAATTGATTTTCAGTTAAAGTACCTGTTTTATCAAAGGCAAAGGTCTTAGCTTTGGCCAATTTTTCAAGTGTTGGACCTGACTTAACAATAATGTGGTGAGCTGACATTGAACTCATCCCTGAAACTAGGGCAACGGGAGCCGCAATTAATAGTGGACATGGAGAAGCAACAACCATAACTTCCGCAAATCTTGTTGCATCCCCAGAAACGGCCCAAGCAACACCACCAATAACTAGTGAAATAACTGTAAATGGGATGGCATAACGGTCAGCCATTTTAACGAACTTGGCCGGTTGAGCTTGTGAGGACTTAACCAAGGCAACGATGGACTGATATTCTGAATCTTTAGCTGCCTTAGTTACTTCCATTTCAACCGCTACATCGCCGTTCACTGAGCCGGACATCAGGCTATCGCCTGTTTTTTTAGCTACTGGAACTGATTCACCAGTTAATGATGATTGGTCAAAGTTAGAACTGCCTTTCACAATTTTACCGTCAACCGGGACTTGTTGACCTGGTTTAATTAAAACGTGGTCGCCAACTTGTAAGTCGTCAACCTTAACTTCAGTAATTTTACCGTTAACTAATTTATCAGCGATTCGAGGCGTTTTATCAAGTAAGGCACGCAATTCCTTATTAGCTTGACCTGTAGCGTAATCTTCTAGCGTTTCACCACCGGTCATCATGACTAAAATCATCCATTCAGCCCAAACATCGCCAATTAAAATGGTAGAAACAACAGCAATAACAGCCAGGATGTCTACACCGTAACGGCCACTTTCCCAATCATGGAAAATCTCCAAGAGTAAAGAAATTGCCATCATAATCCCGATAATATCGATAATGATGGCGTGAACTGGAAATTGGAGATTTCCAATTGAAAAGAGGCTCTTTGAGTGAAGTGTAAATTGACTAATCAGGCCAATCACACCAGCAATCAAAACGACAATAAACTTCCATTGACGTTTCAAATTCTTCATCTATATTGCCCTCCCAAAAATACAATCGTATCTGTTTACCGCTTAATTTTAACATTCTTTATTGGTCTGGACACATTTTTGCTTAATAAATGTTGTAATACTAAAAAAAGCGGTCCTGAGGACCGCAGATTGGTTATTTTATTTTCTTTGCTTCATAATGCATATCATAAGTGTGGACTACATAATTGAAAGCTTTGATCCATTCACGCCGGGTAAGCAAACCTTGGAAGACGCCACGATCATCTACAACTGGCAAGAAAGCATTATTGATTAACAAATGCAGTTGTGTTTCTAGAGTGGTTTCAACGAAGTTTATTTTATCGAACTTGGTTTGCATTACATCTTCGACCTTTAATTTGTCCAATGGGGCAGTGGAGATTTCATCAGTCGTCAGCATCTTGTCCGTAATCATTGCCAAACTAAGTAGACCGACGACTCGTTTTTCTTTATCTAAGACCGGAATTTTAGAATATTTGACTTTGGTTAAAATCAAAAAGGCATGATAAAGCGGATTATCTGCTTGGACAAAGGCAATTCGGCTAGCAGGAATCAAAAATGAACCAGATTTTTCTTCTATTAAATGTTTGATTGATGGTGAAAACATATCGGCACCTCGCTTCTGCTTTAATTATACAGAAAAAAGTGCAAGAAAAGGAAAAGGCCCGCAAGTTTTTGCGGACCTTATTAGTTTCATCTACTTTGGAGGAGTAAGAATGAATGAAATAAAAAAGTGGGAGTATTGTAGCAAGTTTCTACCACCTTGCTACGATTTATATAATACTGGGTAAATGTGAAGTAAAAATGTTCAAATTATTATGAAAAGGTAAAGATTTACTTGAGAAGAAATTAAGATATAAGAAAAGCTCACGCAACGCACGTGAGCCGAAAGGGATAGATATGAAATTGACTAATTGGAGTAAGTCAATTCTTTTTATTTTCATTATTTACTTGGAGGAGTATGAATGAAAAACAAAAAAGTTGAGTTGTAGTAGAGGAATTGTTCTCCCTCACTACATTTAATAGTATAACCTTAATTTGTGAAAAAAGTGTGACGAAAGCACTTTTTTCGCAAAAAAATTATCTTTTTAGTAAATAATGCTTATAGCAAGGGGCTGAAGACAAAAAATAATTGTTTTTTCGCTATAATGAATTGCATAATAGGAACGATTCCTAAACAGAAGGGAGTAATTTTTTGAAAACAATTGGTAAAAGAATCTTGCGCTTCTTGTTGGTGCTGCTTTTGCTTGCAGGAATTGGTACAGGAGGTTATTTCGGTTACCAATGGTGGCAGAAGCAGGAGATGATCCGCCAACGACCAAAAGAAAAAGTTGCTAAGGATGGGACAAGCACTAGTCCCGCTTGGCACAATTTTGCCAATTACCAAAAAGCATTGCGTGAAAAGTATCCTTTTATTAATAAGATTGCCAATTATGTGCCCCCGCGCACTTGGGATGGAAAAGACTTTGTTTTGCCAGGATTAGTCGCTACTAAAAGTTATGATTTTAAAACTAAAAAAGTAAATACAGCGACTGCAATGACCCCGCAGGGGATTACGGTTGCAGGCAAATACATTTTGTTAACGGCTTATGATGGGGAACATGAGCATGCTTCGGTTGTTTATGTCTTGGATAAGAAAACAGGCAAATATCTTAAGACAATTCAAATCCCCGGTCGGCCACATCTAGGTGGGATTGCTTATGATCCAGTAGCCAAAAATATTTGGGTAACTGGCTCAGTGGGTAAATCTTCAGCACTAGCCGCCTTTTCAATGGCGGAATTAAAGGCCTATCAAGATGGTAGTCAAATACCAATTAAGTATAAGTATCAAATTGCCATCCCTGCAGTTGAAAAAGCATCAACTGTTACCTACTATGACGGTCAATTGTTCGTTGGCTTTTTTAACATGTATGGCCGAGGAAAAGTTGCGGCTTACACCATCGCACGTAGCGGCAAAAATCGTGGCTCAATTACTAATAATGAAGTTAAATCTGTTACCGGGACGCTGCAATGGTCCGATCCAACTGGCGAAACTTCAATGGATAAGCAAATTCAAGGAATTGCAATTTATCAAAATAAGATCTTTTTGAGCCAGTCTTATGGTGGCGGCGATTCGAAACTTTATGTTTTCCCAACTTCGGCTTTAAATGCTTTAGATGAAAAGAATGCGGAATTGGTAATTTCTATGCCGCCGTATTTAGAGCAAATTACTGCTTATAAAGGCCAACTGCTATGCGTATTTGAATCAGGTTCTAAGATCTATGCTAGACCAGAAATTGTCGTCATGGATCGAATTTTGTCGGTGAATATCAATGCATTATTTGGCAGTTAATGATGAAAGGAAACTATAATGAAGATAGATTATCGTAAAAAAGAAATTTTTTTACGTTTTTCAGGATGGTTTTGTTTATTTCCGGCAACAGTTATTTTTATTCCATTATTTTTGCTTACCGTGACTGCAAGAAAATACAATAAAGAAAACGCTTTCGTAATATTAAATAAGTGGGTAAAGATTTAAGAAAAAGTTTAAATTTGTTAAAATATATGCTGTTAGTGCGTTTGTTGCCGCTATTTGTAGTAATATAAGGCGAAAGCTAAAGTTAAGGGAGAAAAAATGAATAAAAAGACGAAGGTTGATTCTCGAGGCAAACGTATTGGTATGTTTGTTTTGAAAACAATTATTTATTTTGGAATCCTGATGGCTCTTATCTATTTATATGAATATAGTGGACTTACATCTGTTCACTTCATTTATAACGAATTTTAAGGTAGGTGCTGTCACATGATTCAAGATATTATTAAGAAAATTGATGAGATCGCCGCAAATGAACCAGAGCGGATTGTTTACGACTATCTCGGTGAAACTAATACGTACGGTGACCTTAAGCAACGTTCTAATGCATGGGCACATAAGATTGCCAGCTTAGACATTCCAAAAGATGCTCCAATTATGATTTGGGGTGGACAAACTTTTGAAATGATTGCTAGTTTTTTAGGTTGTGTAAAATCAGGTCACGCTTATATTCCGATCGCTAGTTACTCTAATGCGGAACGTTTAACTATGATTCAAGACGTTTCCAAATCACCACTAGTTTTGGAAATTGATCCATTACCAGAGGTTGATTTAACTGGGGTTAAGGTACTTAAGGCAAGCGAAGTTGAAGACGGCGACTTTGAAGTCAATGAAAAAGACTTCGTTGAAGGTGATGACAACTACTACATTATCTTTACCTCAGGTACTACTGGTAAGCCTAAGGGTGTACAAATTAGTCATGATAATTTACTTAGTTTTGTTAACTGGGAATTGTCAGACTTCAATTTGCCAGAACATCCAAGTTTCTTGGCACAAGCACCTTACTCATTTGATTTATCAGTAATGAGTCTTTACCCAGCACTTGTTTCTGCTGGTAAGTTAGTAGTTTTACCACATGATGTTACCCAAAACTTCGGTAAGTTGTTCCAAACTTTACCGAAGATGCAATTTAACGTTTGGGTTTCAACTCCTTCATTTGCGCAAATGTGTTTCTTAGATAAAACTTTTGATCAAGAGCACCATCCAGACTTAAGTCACTTCTTGTTCTGTGGGGAAGAGTTGCCTCATAGTGAAGCTGAAATGCTTAAGAAGAAGTTTCCAGACAGTCATATTTTCAACACTTATGGCCCAACTGAAACGACAGTTGCCGTAACGCAAGTTGAAATTACTGATGAGGTACTTAAGAAGTACGACCGTTTGCCAATTGGTAAGGTTAAGGAAGATACCAAGATTACAATCGATACTACCAAGGGTGATAAGCCTGGTGAAGGTGAAATTATCATCAGTGGTCCTAGCGTTTCTAAGGGTTATATGAATAATCCGGAAAAGACGGAAGCTGCCTTCTTCCATGAAGATGGCGCTGAGTATCGCAGCTACCGCAGTGGGGATGCAGGATTCTTTGATGGTGATATGCTCTTTTACCGTGGTCGAATTGACTTCCAGATTAAGTTCAATGGTTACAGAATTGAGCTTGAAGAAATCAATTTCTACTTAACTAAGAATGATTTAGTTCGTTATGGCGTTGCAGCTCCTAAGTATAACAAGGACCACACCGTTAAGCAGATCGTTGCAGAAATCGAACTAAAAGAAGGCGTTCGTCGTCAATACTCTGATGCCACTTTAACCAAGATGATTCGTGAGGATCTAGCTAAGAACGTCATGCCTTACATGATTCCACAACGTTATGTCTACCAAGATGCGTTACCAATTTCGCAAAACGGCAAGGTAGATATTAAGGCGGTAATTAAGGAGGTTAATAAGTAGTGAATTTTAATTTCATTAACTTACAGCCTTATTCCAACCCGCAATACTTCGTCTATTTGATGATCGCTTTAATTCCGATCATTATTGGACTTTATTACGGTCACCGCTTCAAGACATATGAAGCAATTTTCTCAATTGTTTTCTTATTCTTGATTTATGATGGTGATCACTGGCAGCAAGGGGTTAACTTATTAATCTGGCTGGTTTATGAATTTGCCTTAACCTTTGCTTATCAGTATTATTGTCATCACGGTAAGAATAAGACCTGGGTCTTCAGTTTAGCTGTAATTTTGGCAATTATCCCGTTAGCTGCAGTTAAATATTTAACCGCGTTCCCTGATAATTCAATCGGATTTGTCATTGGTTTCTTAGGTATTTCATATGTAACCTTTAAGACCGTGCAAGTTATTATGGAAATGCGCGATGGGGCAATTAAGAAGGTAGACCCGATTACTTATGCAAGGTTCTTGCTCTTCTTTCCAACTATTTCTTCAGGTCCTATTGATCGTTACCGTAGATTTAAGAAAGATTATGATAAAGTACCTACACGTGATGCATATATTACTGATCTGCAATATGCGGTTAGATACTTGTTCCAAGGCTTTTTATATAAATTCATTATTGGCTGGTTCTTTGGTACTTATTGGTTACCAAAGGTCAGTGCCGCTGCTTTAGCCGTTGGGAATGCAAACGGCGGCTTGAAATTGTCATGGTGGCTTGTAGCTTACATGTATTGTTACAGTATGTATCTATTCTTTGACTTTGCAGGTTATTCATTGTTTGCTGTATCAATCTCATACTTTATGGGAATTCATACGCCAATGAATTTTAACAAGCCATTTATTTCTAAGAACATTAAGGATTTCTGGAACCGTTGGCACATTACCTTATCATTCTGGTTCCGTGATTACATCTACATGCGGTTCACTTTCTTTGCAATGAAGAAAAAATTGTTCAAGAATCGAATTAGATTATCACAAGTTTCTTACTTCCTGTTGTTCTTAATCATGGGTTTCTGGCACGGCTTAACGTGGTATTATATTGTTTATGGTATCTTCCACGCTTCAGCCATTTGTATCAACGATATGTGGCTTAGATTTAAGAGAAAGCATAAGAAGCAAATTCCATCTAACAAGTTTACTAAGTGGTTCGCCATTTTCTTAACTTTCAATGTGGTATGTTTTAGTTTCTTGATTTTCTCCGGTTTCTTAAGTCAACTATGGTTCGGCTGGAAGTAGAATAAGTATTGAGTTGTTTTTTGAGAGGTATTAATTATGGATACAAAACAAGGCGTATTAGACATTTTAAACGATTTAACTGGTGAAGACTTATCAGACCAAATGGACGAAAACATCTTTGACAATGGTTTGATGGACTCAATGGCGAGCGTACAAATGCTTTTGAGCTTACAAGAAAAGTTTGATATTGATGTTCCTGTTTCAGAATTCAACCGTGAAGAATGGGACACTCCAAACAAGATTGTGGCAAAGGTGGAAAGCTTAGAAAATGAGTAATAAACGCCGGCTGTGGCAAATCTTTGGCCCAGTTCTTTGCGCTTTTATCCTTTTGTTAGTTGTTTTCCTGATTCCTTGGGAAAGAACTTTTTCTAAGCAAACAATCTATGAAGCTGCTGCTTCACAAAATACAACTGTCTTTAAGGGCAGCACCATGAAGCGAGAAGCTTTTGAAGATGGCTATGTGCCATTTTATGGTTCAAGTGAGTTATCAAGATTTGACCCACTTCACCCTAGTGTAATTGCGGAAAAGTACCATCGAAACTACCGTCCATTCTTATTAGGTGGACCAGGTAGTCAATCCTTGGCTCAGTTCTTAGGGATGCAAGGAACAGCTAAACAGCTTAGAAACAAGAAGGCTGTTGTGATTATTTCACCACAATGGTTCACTAAAAAGGGTCAAGATCCTAATGCCTTTGCATTGTATTATTCACCGCTACAAGCATGTAATTTCTTGCTTAGTGCCAAGAATAATACAACTGATCGTTATGCAGCTAAACGTCTGTTGGAAATGCCAGATGTAAAAGGTGAAATCAAGAATAGTCTGAAGCAAATTGCTCAAGGCAAGGAGTTGACTAGCTTCCAAAAATTTTATTTACAAAACCGTCTTCGAATGTTGCGTAACGAAGATAACTTCTTCAGCTCATTCCAATTACGTGATCGTGTAAATAAGATTCAAAAGAGAGCTAAGGTTTTACCTAACAAGTATTCTGTAGCTGCTTTGAATAAGGTTGCAGCAGAGCAAGCTGCGATGCATACTAATTCAAATAACTTGGGAATTGACAATACTTTCTATAGAACTCGTTTGCCTAAGAAGGTATTAAAGCGTTTGAAAGGCAGTCAACGTAATTTCGACTATGTTCACTCAGTTGAATATGGTGACTTCCAATTAATGCTGGAACAATTTGCTAAGCAACACACTAATGTATTATTCATTATTCCTCCAATTAACGGAAAATGGATGAAGTATACTGGTTTATCAGAAAAGATGTACCAGGAATCTGTTGCTAAGATTGAACACCAGCTAACCAGTCAGGGCTTTGAAAATATTGCTGATCTTTCAAGACGAGGCAATGAAAAGTACTTCATGGAAGATACGATTCACCTTGGCTGGAAAGGCTGGGTTGCAGTTGATCAAGCTGTTCGACCATTCATGAAGGAACCTAATAAGCGTTATGACTATGATATGTCTAACTACTTCTACTCCAAGAAGTGGCAAAACAAGGATAACGTTAAGCGAGTTGATTTAAGCAATAAAGACCGTTTAAAAGCGGAGTAGTGCGCCAGGCGATTGACCATGTGGGCGTTAAAGGCTCAGTTTTAGTAATAAATCATGGCAAAGTTTTGCTTAATTATGCAACGGACAATAAGACTGACACTAGCTATTTGATCAATTCAGTTCAAAAGTCAATGACAGCTGCAATGGTGATGCATGAGGTTGAAAAAGGAAAGTTGAAGCTAAGCGATAAGCTGGCCAAGTTTTATCCTAATGTTCAGGGCGCCGATTCGGTTAAGATTAGTAACTTGATCAACATGACATCAGGCCTTGATCTAGCAACTGATCAACAACTGGGTACGCCAGAGTTTATCTCCGATGAAGAGAACATTAAGCATGATGCCAAGTACACCTTGTTTGATGCAAGGAAGTTAGGCGAATGGCATTACACTTCAGTGAACTACATTTTCCTTTGTGGAATTTTGGCTAAGCTTGAGAAAAAATCATACGAGCAGTTGTTCCGCGATACATATATCAAGCCGCTGAAGTTAACCCACAGTGAATTCTTGTGGTCAGACAAGGCAAAGTTATTGGCTAGTCATTGGGTACCAGGCTATGAAATGCGTAAGGGCGAATATGTCAAAGTTAACCATGCTAAAGCCGTTAGGGATGCTCATAATGAGTTAGGCGCTGGTTCAATCGTGATGTCTAACGCAGATTTAGCCAAAACCATGCAGTATATTCTAACTGGCAAGATATTGACTGATAAGAGCAGAAAGATCTTGTTCAAGGGTCAAGCTCCGAGCTATTACAATGGCGGGCTTTATAATCTGAAGCGTTATAAGGCTGCTAATGGTGCTGGTGAAGGTTATTACACCTTTATGCGGGCGACCAAAGATGGCCAGAACATGATCATTTTACAAGATAATCACACCACTAGTGGCGAATTTAAAAAGATTAAAAAGAAGATCAATCGTGCAATGACGATGATGCTTGAATTTTAAATAAAGAGGAAGACGAGGTTTTTGGACCTCGTCTTTTTTACCCATAAATTTGTTTTACTTGCTTAAATCCAGTAATGAATCCGTCTTTAAGATCAGGCAAATCTAATAATTCAGTAGTTTGAATTATTGCTTTAAATTTTGTATCATCCTTGGTTTCAATATAGTCAATGTATGATTGAAAAGCTTTAATATAAATTTTCTCAAATGCATATCGGTCTGATAAAGGTAATTGTTTGAATTGATGCAATAATTTTTTAGCTAGATTGTAGTCTTTTCTGATAAGAACAGAGATAGCGTTTAGGAGACTGTCGAGTACGCTAATATACCAACGTTTAGTGCTTATATTTGTGTTAATAGAATACTGAATTAATCGATTAGCTAGTTTATGAATTGTTTGAGAATTAAGTAATCCTAATGTATTACCAAAGAAAAAAATATCTTCATAATGCCAGTTTGAAATTTGAAGTAAAATATTAGTTAATCGTTTTTTATCATCTTCAGAAAAAATATAATCTTGGCTTAAGTCTTGATAAAAATTACAAACATAGCAGTATTTTAAAAAAACAATTTTACTTTGTGGATTATTTGTGGCAGCCTTTTGTTTGGTAATTGTGTATTTGTATAGAGCTGATATGTTGCTTTTCAAATAATATGTATTAATTTGATGAGTCATTACTAGTAATTCAGGTAAAATAGGATTTTCGATAAATTCAATTGACTGAATATGGTTATTTTCTAAAAGAGTTAAAACTTGATTAAATGATAAATTATCATTTCCTTTTTCCCATAATGATAGGCTGGATTTGGAAGTTACACCTTGTGCAGCTTTTATTAGAGTTATATGGTTACTTTTTCTTATTTTTCTAAATTTAGGACCGTATATTCTATCTTTCATTACTTTTTCCCTTCGAAAAAATATTCAAATATAAATTATTTTCCTAGTATTAGGAATTTTACCATAAGTAGGATAGAAATGGGTGTAAAATCATTTTGAAGTTAAGCGGGAAAGGTTTTTAATTATGATAAAAAAGTATATGTTGCTTTTAACTAAAATTATGTGGAACGGATCTATGATTCTTGTAGGTTCTAATTTCTTAGCTTTATTAACTCAGTTGATGAAATAGGAGAATAGGGCTTGATCTTTCCATGAAGAATCAACGTTGAGTCCTAAAGTGTTACGAAGGGGTCCTTCTTAGTAATTAAAGGAGCATAAAAATGCAAAAACTCAACAAGTTTACATCTGTTTCTGATGAAAAGCTGTCTAAAGTTAATGGCGGTGATAACGCTGATTACAACATGGGCTATGAGTGTGGACGTGATGCTCGTCGTTTCACTAATGGCCTTGTAAGATGGTGGAATCAACACTTTTTTGCAAGAAGAGAGATGAATTAGAATGACTAAGAAGTTTGATAAGTTAAGTAATTATCAAGACTTAAGTGATAAAAATTTGAAGAAAACTGTTGGTGGATCAGACTTAGGTGATCTTTGGACAAATGCTAGGGATTGGCTCTGGGGATTCAAAAATGGTTTTGAAGGTAGAGCACGTCATCACCGCTCATGGAGAGATCGTGATTAACTGATTGGAAAGGGTGAAAGTAATATCTTCCATCCTTTTTTATTTTATGCTTCGATAAAAGAGAAAACTCTTATGAAAACATTAGAAAATATATTTAAATGGATTGGTATAGCAATTTGGCTATTTCTTATTTTTGCATTTATGCAAGTGCCTGCGATAGAAAGTACTCCAGTTTATTCAATAGATAGCCAACGGCAGTTCATTGAGGCGTTTAAACAAGTAAATTTACCACATAATATATTTATGATGGTCACTTTTACGATTATCACGTTTATAATGGAATGGTTTGCTTGCATTTGGCTAAAGAACAAATTAGTTTTTTCAATAAAAGTAACCAAAAAATCTGTGATCTTAGCTTTAGCAGCAGGATTATTTAGTTTTATTATTGAGATACTAACAATGTTCTCTGCCTTTACTAATAATTCGAAGCCTAGTGTATTTATTGAAACATTAAAAACTTGGATGGCTGTGCCATTGATACTTGATTTAGTTTTAATTGGGCCAATTTTAGAAGAATTGTTGTTTCAAGCGGGAATACAGAAGGGTGTTTTTAGAAAGCTAAATCCATGGGTTGCTATTATCCTAACATCCATAATCTTTGCAGCTGCACATGATGTAACTTTAAATGTTGCATTCTTTCATCGAGTATTGGCAGGAGTAGCTTTTGGCTATGTTTATCAAAAGACTGGTGATATAAAAATGGCAATATTAGGTCATAGTATGTCTAATCTTTTACCATTAATAGTATGTTGTGCCGAAGCTTGGAGTTAAATAGAAAATGATAAATAAAGACTACGTACCACAGGTGGATGAAAATGATTGTGGCGCAGCTTGTCTGGCTATGATTTTGAAACATTACAAATCAAGTGTATCTATTGCCTATATTCGTAACTTGGCACATACAGATAATAAGGGGACTACTGCATTAGGGCTAGTAAAAACCGCTGAAAAATTGGGCTTCGAAACCAAAGCGATTCAAGCAGATATGAGCTTATTTGATACTAAGGATCTGCCTTTGCCTTGTATTGTCCATGTGGTTAAAGAAAATCTATTACACTACTATGTTGTGCTAAAGGTAAAAAATGATGCTTTGATTATTGCAGACCCCAACCCAGAAGTTGGAGTAGTAAAGATGTCCAAGACCACATTTGCTAAACAGTGGAGTGGTATTGCTATCTTCATGGTTCCTAAACCTGATTACAAACCTATTAAGCAAGCAAAACATACTTTGCTTTCACTTTTTCCTAAATTGCTTAAACAGCGTAAATTAGTTATCAATATTGTTTTGGCTGCGCTATTAATAACTGTAATCAGCATTGCAGGATCATATTTTTTACAAACAATTATTGATACTTATATCCCTAATGATATGCATAATACGTTAATTATCATAGCTATGGGATTATTTGTGTTTTATATTTTCCAGGCATTATTTACATATGCTCAAAATTTTTTATTAACAATTTTCGGTCAACGCTTTTCCATTGATATTATCTTAGGGTATATTCGTCATATTTTTACTCTCCCAATGGATTTCTTTGCTACTAGAAGAACTGGTGAAATCACTTCTCGTTTTACTGATGCTAATAAAATTATTGATGCTCTAGCTAGTGCTGTGGTTTCTATTTTCTTAGATTTAGCCATCGTTATAATTATGGGAATCATTCTTGCAATTCAAAATGCCACTTTGTTTTGGATTACGATGATTTCATTACCAATATATATTGTAATAATCATGTCCTTTGTTAATTCATTCGAAAAGCTGAATCAAAAGGAAATGGAAAGTGGAGCAGTCTTAAGTTCATCAATTATTGAAGATATTCGGGGAATTGAGACTATTAAGTCACTAAATAGTGAAGCAGACCAATATTATAAAGTGGATACTGAATTTGTAGATTATCTCCGTAAAAGCTTGAAATATGCTAAAGCAGATATTTTGCAACAAGCGTTAAAGCTAATAACACAATTATCATTGACTTTAGTAGTTTTAACAGTTGGTGCAATTTTAGTTATGCATAATAAATTGTCGGTTGGCCAGTTGATGACTTATAATGCTCTGCTTGGCTACTTCATTAATCCCTTACAGAACGTAATTAACCTACAGACTAAATTACAGAGTGCACGTGTAGCTAATAATCGTTTGAATGAAGTTTATTTAGTAAAAAGTGAATTTGAGAAGAAACGTCCCATTAATAATGAACAACAACTAGTAGGGGATATTTCATTTAAGAATTTGGAATTTCAATATGGCTATGGTCAGAAAGTTTTGACTGATGTTAATTTGAATATTAAGTCAGGCAATAAGTTAACTATTGTAGGAATGAGCGGCTCTGGCAAGTCTACATTAATGAAATTATTGGTTGGATTTTTTGAGCCGAGTGCAGGCGAAATCTTATTGAATTCACATTCATTAAAAGAAGTGGATCGTCATACATTGAGAACATACATAAATTACACACCACAAGAACCATATGTTTTCTCAGGAACTATTATGGCTAATTTGAAGTTGGGTAATCGTGCTGGCGTTACACAGAATGACATCATTGAAGCTTGCAAGATCGCTATGATTTATAAAGATATCGAAAAGATGCCGTTACAATTTGAGACTAGATTAGATGAAACAGGAAGTATTTTATCTGGAGGGCAAAGACAGCGATTGACAATAGCTAGGGCGCTATTGTCTCCAGCAAAAGTATTAATTCTTGATGAAGCAACTAGTGGGTTGGATGCAATTACTGAGAGAAAATTAGTCGATAATTTAATGAATTTAACTGATAAAACAATAATTTTTATTGCTCACAGATTGACTATTGCCCAACGAACAAATGATATTGTGGTATTGAGTGATGGGAAGATTGTTGAACATGGTTCGCATCAAGATTTAATGGATAAGAAAGGTTATTATTACGATTTAGTCAAAGGCTAGGGATGCAATTATGAATAAAAAGTATTTAGAAAGCAGTGAATTTTATTCTGCTCGTTTTAATAACTTTTCAACCATGATCATTGTGCCAATTTTTCTTATCTTTATCGGAGTAATTCTTTTTTCTTTTGTTGGGAAAAGAGAAATAACTATTGATAGTGTAGGCATTATTGAACCGCATGGATCTGTAGCTAATGTGCAAGCAAGCGTAAATGGCAAAATTGTTTATAGTGCCCTTAAAGAAGGAAGAAAAGTCAAAAAAGGACAAATTCTACTGAAATATAGTAGCAAAAGTAATAAAAACAGACTAAATCTGTATCAAATTAAAAAGGCTAATCTTGAGGATCAGATTTCAGGATTAAATTTATTGAAGAAGGGTATTTCTAGCAATTCAGATACTTTTAATTATAATGACAAATTTGGTTATAAGAATGCACTAAATAATTATTTAGATGAACGAAAAACATATTTACTTGAAAATGAACAAATAGTAAAAGAATTTAAAAAGCAAAATGCTAAAAAGAAAGCTAAGGATCGTAAAAAGAAACTAGATATTCAAAGCAGATATGCAATTAAAGAGAATAATCAAAAGATAAAGGTTCTGCAATCACAGGAATTACAAAAAGTATCTCAAGACGAGGTAAATGCTCAAGAGCAGATACAGGAATTACGTAGTGAAATAGCAGGGATTCATATTGAAAATAAAGAGTATGTTGTTAAGGCAGGTAAGACAGGAATATTACACATTAACGACAATTATGCGGGGAATAAATATGTAAATCCTGGTGTAGATGTTGCACAAATATATCCTATTCTAAGTAAACAAAATTTCGTTAAACTTAATGCTTATATTTCATCAACAGATATTTCGTCAGTAAAGAAAGGTCAGTTAATGAGATTTAAGGTCGTTAGAAATGTACCTAAGCCTGTAGTTATTTCAGGAAGAATAAGTAACATTAGTGTTTCTGCATTAAATATGGATAAAGGGAGTTATTATCACGTAACTGCTGTAGCTAGCCTAAATGATGTTCAAAAAAGTCAGTTAAAGTATGGAATGAATGGCAAGGTAACGATAATTACAGGAAAGAAGAGTTTCTTCAATTACTATAAGGATAAGTTACTGGGCAATGAATAATAAGGGACTGATGACAATGAAATATGGTAAACGATTTAGAGAATTGCGTGTTAAACAAGGTTTTTCTCTAGTAGAGGTATCTAGAGATATAACTAGTGAACCAACTTTATCAAGATGGGAAACGGGTAAAGGTCCAATGGATATAGATCGAATACCTGCTTTGTTAAAGCGAATAAATTGTACAGTCAATGATTTATTTGTATTTGATAATAATCAGATAGAAATAGAAATAATCAGATTATATGATAATAAAGATAAAGAAGGATTATATGAGTTAACACAAAAATTATTAGTTGTATTTCAGCAACAAATACGTAGCTATGATTGTTTATTTAATATAGTAATGGCTTGTAATTATTATCAAAGACTTACAAATAAAAATCTACTTACGAATCTAGCTATAAGGAAACTGTCTAGGAGAATATCTGATGTGGAAATTTGGACTGAAAATATAGTAGCACTGATAAAACTCGCATTGCCTTTAATTAGCAACGATATAATTTTCAAAATAGCTGTCAATATAAAGGATCATTATCGAGACTGTCGAGAAGTTTGTGTAAATAATCTCTCTCGTTGATTGACTTTTTTATTTATCTTTTAATCAAAATAGGATTCTAGGGTGTCTCGAACTTGCCCAAATCCTTTATGAATCCTGTTAAAGTAACGGTCATTGTAATCCATTGCCTGAACTCCAATAAAGGTGTCAAGCGACTGCTCAGTTGGAAATTCTGTTTTAGGCTTGGTTTTCCGCTTAAGCCTGTTGTTAAAGGATTCAATCATGTTAGTTGAGTAAATTGAAGCTCTAATAGCTGGCGGATAGTTGTAAAAGGTTAACAGATCAGGCTCAACCTGTCTAAGATCTCTAACTACGTTTTTGTAGGCTTTTTCCCAGTTTTGATAGAATTTATGCAGCACCTGTACAGCCATTTCTTTGTTTGACTGAGTATGAATCTGCTTGAATTCATCCAGTGCTTTTTGTCGATCGTCAACCCGCATTTTGGCATTGATATTACGCATGACGTGTACCAAGCAGCGTTGAAAATGCGCTTTAGGATAGGACTGGCAGATAGCCTCTTTCATGCCAACTACTCCGTCAGACAAGAAGAGCTCTACCTGTTCAAGGCCGCGACTCTTGAAGCCTTTGAGCATTTCGCTCCAAATCTCAATATTTTCAGTAGGCGCAATACAGTAGTCGATCACTTCTTTATGACCATTAGGTTTGATACCGATGGCGATATAAACTGCTTCGCGCTCATAAGTGACCCGCTTAAGAGGAATATAGGTGGCATCGAGATAAACGCAGAAGAACTTATCTGACAGATGTCGCTGATGATATGCCTCAACTTTGGGAATCATTTCTTTAGAAATATTGGAAACCATAGCTGGAGAATAATAGCCGCCATACATTTTCTCAATCAAATCAGCGATTTCTCGGGTTGTGACGCCCTTGGAATAGAGCTTGATAACAGTTTGCTCTAAAACATCAGTATGCCTTTTATAATCTGGCATAGTGTGTTGATGAAACTCACCGTTTCTGTCTCTAGGAACTTTGATTTCTATTTGTCCGAATTGCGTATCAACCTTGCGGTAATAAGCACCATTTCTAGAATTTCCGGTATTCCAGCCATCGCGCTCATAAGGATTGTAGCCTAAAAAGGCAGTCAATTCGGATTCAAGCAGGTCATTGACAGCCTGTTGGAGCTTTTGTCTAAATAAATCATTAATTTTATCCTGATTGAATAGAGCATTAGCCATATCTTTGGTAAAATCATTCATGAAGGAATCTCTTTTCTAGTATGTTTTTCGTTCAAATCAATCATACGGGAAAAGGATTCCTTTTTCTAATATTCAGGGAAATAAAATTAAGGAAATATTCATCCTTACACAAAATATTTTACGGTCTCGATTTTTCAGTAGCTAATATAAAAAAAGATAAATACTTAAGATATAATTTGTATAGATACATATTTATTTTAAATTTAGATCATGACTACGAAGTAGCAATAAAAGGTTGTAAAACAGCAATGCAGTTATACCCATTTGATGCTAGTTTTTTTGGTCTGTATACTTCAATATTGATAGAAATGAGTGACATCGCTGACTATAAAACTTTAAAAATAATTACTGGTAAATTAAAAGAATACCAGAAAAACATGGAACTAGTGCATGAAGAATCTCAAGGTAACGAAGGTATTTTAGACGTAATAACTGTAAAATTACTTATGAAATTGCGGTATTATAATAACGCTAAAGAACTTGTGAAGAAAATTGATTGTCCAATATATGAAGAACAATTAGACTCTGAAAAGAAGTTATTTGATCTTTAGTCTAAATATTATATGAAAGTGTGTAGAAAATGGATAAAACAGCAATTATCATTATTTCTATAGTTTTAATTTTTTTGGGAATATTACAGTTGTATTTAACATATCGATATTCACAAAATATTAAAAAATTGAAAACTCCTCCAACTACAGCTCCGTTTGCCATTTGGAGTGGTATTGTTTTTGGCATGTTTTTTATCGTTTTCCCAATTTTAGCGTTGGTTGGAAATGTAAAAGTTGCAAGTAATGCAGGTCATGTAATGTCAATTATTGGTGGGATATTATTTTGGATCGCAGCTATTTTTGCTCTCATTAGAGCTAACAATATGAGAAAACAAATGAAAGCACAAAATAAAACATTAACTAGTTCATGGCAAGTGATTGCGACTTATGTAATTGTAGTTGTCGCTGCAATTTCAGGTTTGATTGCAATTCTTTAGGATAATTAATGTTCAGCTAATTCAACACGTCTTTTCGCTTGTTTTTTAAATAGTTGAATGCTAAAATCAATCATGTACCGCCACTAGTAGTAGTCATTTTCTCCGGTAGCGAAAATGTTATCTTCTATATGTGGTCAGAGGTGGCGGTCAACACTGTGTGAGCCTAGTTCCGATGTTGGTGGAATTAGGCTTTTTTGATACTCTTTTTGTTGATTATCTAGTCCATTTAGGTGAGAATATTCATGATTAGAAAAGTGAGGAGAGGAAAATGACTACTACTAGAAAAGATTTAAAACAGCAGTCTAAAGACCAGTTGCGTGGCAATTGGGGCTGGGCAGTTTTATTAACATTTGTTGCTTGGCTAATTTTGTATATTTTAGGTGATATCCAGAACTTCTTTGAAGAAGGTGAAGATATTGTCTACAGCGTTGTACGCCGTTTCGGCAGCAATGCAGAATTATTGTATTTGGACAAGTTTAGAGCTAATCCATTTGCTTGGTTAATGACAATCATTATCTCAATTGTTATGGGCTTAATTGCTTGGGGAATAGTTTATACTGTCTTGCACTTTAGAGATAACGGCACCAAGGAAAATGTCTTCTCAGGCATTTTCAGTGCTTTTACAAGCAATTTTAAGAATAACTTTTTAACTTATATCTTGCAATCAATCTTTCTTGTGTTATGGACTTGGTTGTTCATTATCCCAGGTTTGATTAAGGCTTATTCATATTCAATGACGCCATATATTATGCGCGATATGCTTGATCATAGTCATGAGCCAACTGCAACTGAAGCAATTACGGCAAGTCGTCAGCTAATGAAAGGGCACAAGATGGACCTGTTTATCTTGGACTTGAGCTTTATCGGTTGGTGGTTATTAGGAATTATTTCCTGTGGCATTGGTTTATTATGGGTTGTGCCATATTACCGTCAGACTAAGGCTAACTTCTACCGTAATTTAGCTAATGATTAATTTACTAAGTAAAATTTTAAGCAAAATAAAATGCATCAGGTAATTTCTACCTGGTGCATTTTTGAGGCTCTATAATTTTTCCTGTTGATGACTTATCTATATGATAAGCTGTTAACAGGATTTTTTATTGCAAAAAAGAGGA